>JAPLKG010000001.1 GCA_026388185.1 Candidatus Eisenbacteria bacterium
GTCGCCGTCTCTCCCGTGTAGTACACGTAACCGTCGCTCAACCACCCACTCCAACCACCAGACTCGCACGCAGGAGCATACCTGGCCTGATAGTAGAAGAAGATGTACATCACTATAGGCGAGTAACCAAACCTCTCGCACGAGAACAGCTTGCCAGGCAATCCCGGATGACCTTCAAAATCAACCACCGGGCAATACGCAAAGTTGTCCTGACACAGCGGATGCCCGTAACCAAGGTTGTTCTCATCGTAAAACACCAACACACTGTCCGCCATCTCGCACCAGCCAGCACCAATGTTGCCATAGCAAATATCCTCGCTCAACATAACGGGCAGATCGTTTACGTGCTTCACGTGAGCATAGTCACCGCAACCTGCATAGTAATGCGCCCAACCTGCCGGTAGTGCTCCCTCTGCGACGGCCTCAAAGTTCTCACTGTCAACCGTCGCATTGATCGTGAGTGAATAGTCGTCGATCTCGAGACCACCGCACACGGTCGGATTGAGACCGTCCTCGTCGGAGTACCCACCGTCAGAATCAAAATTGAACGCGATGCGGAAGGAAACCGGAGGAGTCAACGCTGACAAGTAAGAGTCAACGTCTATAGTCTCCGTACCGCTCACCACATCGGTGTACGTAGCCATCGTGTCGAGGGTCACCCACTCACCGGCGCCAGTGTCATAAATCTGCAGTATGGCGTAACTGTAGTCAAATCCAGCTTCACTCTCGTTGTGGTACTTGTAAACGAGACTGATCTGATCGCTGGCAGCGTAGGTGTAACTCTTCGTGACTACCGTCTGATACATGCTGTTGCCGTAACCAGTGCCATTATTGTCTTTGTAGCAGAGATTGATGCCCTGTGCGTTCGTCACACCACAGAAGAGCGACTTGGTGCCGGCAAGCACGCACGTCCCGATGTTCAGATACGGGTTAGCGCTCGTGTCACTCGCCACGTGCATGTAGTCCGTTGCCTGTGTGGTGTTGTCGACGCCCCTCCAGCCGTCCATGAAGAGACCGCTGTGAGGTGTGCCGTTAAAACCGGCGGAGCTAAAACTCCACATCTTCCGGTTCGCCCAACCTGCAACCGCAGGCACCGCAGCGAGAGGTTCGCCACCCCCCGATATGACCGTTCCACCATAGTAGAACGTGTCCGTGCCCGCCATCGCCGCGTTCAGGCCGAATACATTACCCATCGGGACTACGCCGATTGCGTCGTCAATGATGGGGACTCGTCTCTCGATCTCCCTGGCTCCGGCAACAGCCGCTGTCATCGTAATCCCGACGAGCAGGATGAGAAGACCCGCTAGCTTTTGTCTCATCGGCACACCTCCTACTACCAAGGGAAATCCATGTTTCCTCACCCGAAGCAAACCTCGACCGAGACACTCGGGAGCAAGTCGAGCTGAGCTTGTCCACCCCAGCTAGAGCGCAAACCCGGTAAGGGTCAAATCCACCAATCGTGCAGGGCCCACGAAACATTGGTGCATCCGTCATTATCAAAATCAGAAACCGATGTGCTGAGCCACGTTCAATTGACTCACGGCCGTACTATATCACCAAAGTATCGCCGACGCAAGCGAAAATCCTTATCACACAGTTACCACATCTCAAGAGACGAGTACCTCTCAGTCACCTGGAGCGAGCAGCCCCGTTAAGCCCAACTTCGTATAGTGAAGAGGATTGTATCCGGAGTGCTCATGGGAGGAAGGCAAGATTGCTTGGCACACGGATGCACCTGAGCATTTCGGATACAATCAGTTGAACGAAGCCGTTTCGCTTTGGTCTATGGGGATTGTATCGAGGGTCGGGAGGTACGAGCGAGTCTTTTGAGACGGGAGCCGCTTGGATGTTGGAGGAAGAAGCTTAACAGAGTAGTGGATTGTGATGGTGTGAGGGCTCGACAGGAGTTCTTGATGAGAAGCTCAGGAGGAGAGCAGATATACTGTGGCCGCGAGGCAGCGCGCGGTGTCTTGCCGGACTTGAGGGCTATAGGATTCATCGACACGAGATGCATAGTTTCACTCTACGATGTATTGAACTTTAAAGGGTCGAACCCGGCGAGGCCGAGTGGGTCGAGGGTTTCGACAAGGAGGAGTCGTCCCTCCTTGCAGGCCGGGCAGAGATCCGGGTGAACCTCTTGGGCGGTTCCGGCTAGCTTGTGTGCGGGAGTCTCGGAGGCTAGGGCGTGCTTGTCGGTTTTCTGAGCGAGGAGCTTTCTTATGAGCGCGAGCTTCTGCTTTCGTCCCCGATTTGCCAGGAAGCCATAGTGGCGGATGTGCATGAAGCCAGTGGGGAGGACATGGAGCAGGAACCTTCGTATGAACTCCACGGCGTCGAGGCTCATCGTTTTCTGGCAATTGCCGTGGGCGTAATCTCTCCACAGAAAGGTAACTTTCCCATCTTCGAGCGACAGGAGTCGTTGGTTTGATATTGCGACTCTGTGGGTGTAACGGGCGAGGTACTTGAGTACCAGGCTGGCGCCCCCAAAGGGTGGCTTGGCGTACACGACCCACTCTGTGGCAGTTAGAGTAGCAATCCACTCTGACCAGTTCTGGGGCTCTCTGAGGTGCTCGAGGGTTCCATGGAGGCTGAGCTTCCCGGTGCTGTATGCCGCCGTGAGAAGGCCAAGGAACTTCTTGCGGAAAAGGCGGCTTAGAACCCGCACCGGGAGGAAGAAGTTCTTTCTGGATGATATCCATTGCATGCCATCAGGCGAGATTCCGCCGCCGGGGACGACGCAGTGGACGTGCGGATGGTGGTGCAGGTTCTGACCCCAGGTGTGGAGCACGCTGAGGAAGCCGACGTCGGCGCCTAGATGCTTTGGATCTTTTGCTATTGTGAGGAGAGTCTCAGAAACGGCACGGAACAGGAGGCCATAGACGAGCTGTTTATTCTGTAGGGCCAGTGGGCCGAGACTCTGGGGGAGAGTGAAGACCACGTGGAAGTACGGGAGATCAAGCAGCTCTTTCTCCCTCGCCTCAAGCCACTGCGCCCTGGCAGCGGCCTGGCATTTTGGGCAATGCCTGTCACGGCAGGAGTTGTAGGAGATCTCCTCATGACCGCAGAGATCACATCTTCTTTTGTGGCCGCCCAGGGCCGCGGTGCGACAGACCGAGATGGCTCGCAGGACTCGTCTCTGACTCGTCGAAGTTGGACCGCAAGCTTCTAGGTACGCGACCCCGTAGCTCCGGAAGACATCAGCCACCTCCGGCCCACGTTCCCTCATTAGCTCTCCGGGGTATGAACCGCTTCCAGCAGGCTTTGCGTTGGCTGAAGAGCCCGTGTCGAGACGTGGAGGTAGGTGGCTGTCGAGCTGAGGCTGCGATGGCCGAGTAATAGTTGGATGGTGGGCAGATCAGTGCCAGCCTCGAGAAGATGTGTGGCAAAACAGTGACGCATGGTGTGTGTCGTGACAGGCTTGGAGAGACGAGCCTTCCTGCGGGCACGGGAACAGGCCATTTGGACGACCCTTGTAGAGAGAGGCTGATGTGATGGCCTGCCGGGGAAGAGCCAGGACTTTGGTTTGTAAACGCTCCAGTATTCCCTGAACGCGGTCAGGGGCGCGGAAGAGAGCGGCACGTAGCGGTCGCGGTTGCCCTTTGCCTGACGGATGCGGACAAGCATGCTCTCGCTGTCAATGTCTGCGACGCAAAGACCTGTGGCCTCCGAGACCCTTAAGCCGGCGGCATACATAGTCATGAGTATTGTGCGGTGCTTCAGATTCTCCACAGCCTGGAAGAAAGCCCTGAGCTCACCGACGCTTAAGACAACAGGAAGCCTCTTCTCTCGCCTGGGATAGGCAATGTGCTCCACGCTTTCCCGTCTGCCGAGTGTCACCTGGTAGAAGAATCGCAGAGCACAGACAGTCTGGTTGAACAGGGCCCAGGAAGCGCGCTTGCTCTTGACGAGAAAAAGCTGGTAGTCTCGGATGTGTTTAGGGCCAAGCAGGTCCGGGGACTTACCAAAGTGGCTGGCATAGCTTGCAACGCAGCGGGTGTAGACATTGATGGTGTTTTGTGAGTAGTTGCGGATACGTAGATCTTCGATCATCCTCTGGCGTAGAGAGCTCATGAGAGACTCCTTTCGTGGGGTTAGGGTTAACGTTGATGGATCAGCTAGGAGAACCCTACCTCACGAAAGGGTCTTGTGCATCTCTACAAATTGAGCTGCACCTAAGGAGCTATCCGGAATCGCTGGGATCGTACAAACCCAGCCGGGAAGAAGAACAGATCTCTCGCCTCGCTACCGCGAAGCGGTTTCGTTCAATGCCGATTATGGGATGTCGAAACTGGCAAATAAAACAGTCCCTCTGAGCGTCACATGTTTGCAAGCGCCTTCCTGAGTACCTTGTCCTCGACCATGACGTAGATCTCGGTGGTTGTGATGTGTCTGTGTCCGAGCGCACGCTGTACCAAATGCAGGTCGCCTGTCTTGGAGTAAAGTCTTGCGGCAAAGGTGCGACGCAGCGAGTGAACCGAAAGTGGTTTTGTAATGCCAGCGAACCCCAGCCAGTGCTTAAGCCTCAGCTGGACCTGGCGCGGGCCAAGCTTGCCGCCGTTGCGGGAACGGAAGAGCGGTGTTCCATCTGTGGCACTCACGGCCTTGATGTAGCGAGCCAGCAACTTGCAAAGCCGTGCGTTGAGGAATACAGTCTCCTCTCGTCCACCTTTGGTGTTGATAGTGATGGTTTGCTCGGCAAGATTGACGTCGCCCGTGTTCAGACCGACCAGCGAGCCGAGCCTCATGCCGGTCCCAAGCAGGAGCGAGAACATCGCGTGGTCTCTTTTGGCAAGGGCGCTGTTCGAGTCGGCAATTGCATCGAGCAATCTCCTCGCTTCGTCGATAGACAAGTAGCTCGGTACTCTCCTGTCAGTCGGCGTCGAGCGAATCAGCCTTGCCGGGTTTTCGGCCAGGTAGCCTGCGTCGGTGAGGAAGCGGAAGAACACTCGCAAGGCAGTCTTGGTCCGATTGATAGTCAGTGCAGACTTAGGCTCGCCGTTCCCATCAGCAAGAAACCGGGCAAGCTTGTCTGGATTGATGGCCGTGACCGACACATCCGTGCCGAGCCAGCACTTCAGCTTGTCCAGATCCCTGAGGTACGCTTGCCTTGTGCGTTCACTCTTGCCATCGGCGCGGAGCTGCGTGTCAAAGCACTTCGTGACTGTGGAAAGCTTCATGGTTTCACCTCCTTCTTTGTGGATTCTGAGGCTGTGACCATGAACGCTCTCCCGCCAGTGACAGTCAAGCAGGTTAACCGAAGAAACTGCTCGTTTGGGCAGCGTTCAGGGCCTTTCTGCCGGTGTTTGCCCGCGGGGCCGCCACACAGGCGCCGTGTGGCCGTGTCTACAGGGAGGCAGGTATCTATCCATGCCTAGCCCTTGTGAAGGAGGGCCTGACGCGCGAAATGGCGCAGATCCTGGCAAAACCGAAGGCCATGGGTGGGAGCGACCAGCTATCCGGACAGCAGGGCTGAGAGGTACTCGCCGATTGCGGGGCTGTGAGAAGGGTCCCCTCGCCAGACGACATGAAAAGGATTGACATACGAGGTCACATAGTGTATGGTCCTGTGTGGTGACGTCGCTACAGACCTGACCTCTCGGATTATAGGACAATCACATCCTCCACAAAGACAGGCCATCTCTCGCGCGACTGATTCCCACAAGGAGTACTTGATTCACGTAATCTCTCACCGAAAGAACAAGAGCATTCCACCGTGCTACGCCCTTGTTTCTGACTGGAGCGCTTCCGGGTCTTGGTATCGTCTGAAGATGGTGATAGAGAACACCCAAGAGAGGAGGTAACTGGCAGGAAAATTGATTACGTTAGGATCTAACGTTTGCTTCACTGTTTCCTGCATCTTTGAGAACGGAGGAATTCGAAATGAGTAGGTTTGTCACATTTCTGATGGTGGTCCTGGTGCTTGGCTTTGCTCTATCCGTGGCTGCTCAAGCGCAGCAGAGCATCGGCGGGCACGACGAGACGACCGAGAACCACAAAGGCGCACAGTGGGCCGCAGGAGCCCTCGCTACACCCGGGACCGGTCCAGTCGTTGCTGGCACACATCTTCTCCTCACAGAAATCGGCTGGCGAGGGCTCAACGGGGCGTGTGCAGACTCCACCGAGTTCATCGAGATCTATAATCCTACCTCGAGCACAATTGACTTGTCCCACTACTACGTGTCAGACGTCAATGGGTATTCAGATCTACCTACGCAGGGAACCATTGACATACTAGCCGCCGGGTCGGACTTTGCCATGAAGTTCCCACCGGGGGCAACCATAGCAGCCCATAGCTATAAGGTAATAGCCATTCAGGGGCCTCGGTACAAACGCTGCACCGGGCTGGACGCTGACTTTATGATGTGGTCTTCTGGCTGTACCGCCCCACCGCCGGCATGTAACCTCACGACTGCCGTTCCGATGGTGGACGTCGCGAGGAACAAGCCGGGGTCGTATCCGACTTATGGCTCATTTACGAATACCGCTGAGTTCGTAGAGCTATTTTTCTGGGATGGCATATCGGACCTCGTTTGTGATGTTGACCTTGTATACTGGGGCTCCAGTCCAGGTACCGGTAACTGGCCAACACTCAAGACAAATGCCATGTGCCAGGACGGGCCGGATGCAGGCGCTCTGTTGTCGTGCTACGTCAATGACGTTGGTAATCCCGCCGGGTCTCTGGCCCAGGCACTCACTGCTCCCGCAAGTGGCGCTGGCACTCGCCAGAGAGTCACGGCAGAAGGAGCTGAGGGCGCTAACGGCAACGGCTGTGCACCAGGCGGACCCACTGCTGTCCAGAACAGCACCTGGGGTCAGATTAAGGTGCTTTATCGGTAGTGGTCCGTTGCTGAGTTAGAGCGACTGGCCGTTATGATCTTCGTTCCGGGGCTCTTGGCGTAGCTGGCCAGCGGGCAGAGAGAGCCCCGGCCAGATTGGTTCACAGTGCATCCAAGCGGAAGGACGGAGGAAATGCATAGAGACGGAGAGACGCAACTGCGGGTTCGCATCGCGTTAGTGTTCGTGTTTGCCATGGCGCTCTTGACCCTGTGGGCGCCGTGGTCGCTGGCGATAGAGGGGAACGGCAAACTCCAGATCCATCATATCGCTGTGGGCCAGGGGGACGGCGCGGTCATCATCACTCCGGAGGGCCGGGTTGTTCTCGTAGATAGCGGGGACAACTGCACACTATTCGTGAGCTACATCAGCAGTCTGGGCATAACGAGTGTAGACTACCATTTCGCGTCACACTACCACGCTGACCACATCGGGTGCCTGGATAACCTCCTTGCGACCGGCGTGACGCTCGACATCGCCGGATACGACAGGGGATACTCCTACACGACCCAGGCTTACACGACCTACGTGAACACCCTTGGCGCCAAGAGACAGACCATGGCCAAGAACCAGGTCGTCACGCTAGACTCACTGTCGGCGCATCCGGTGTACATCAAGTGTGTGGACTTGAACGGTGCCGGAGTCTATTCGCCAACCGGCAGCGATGAAAACGCAAAGAGCATGGTACTCAAGGTAAGTTACGGTGAGTTTGACGAATCCCTGGGAGGCGACCTGACTGCGAGTCCTTCGGTGGAGCCCACGGTAGGCCCTGAGATGGGCGATGTAGAGGTGTACAAAGTCCATCACCACAGTGCCTCGACATCTAGCTATGACGCCTGGCTCAATGCGACTACTCCTGAAGTGGCCGTGATCTCCCTTGGTGGCAATTCCTATGGCTATGTTCCGGCGGCAACCCTCACGAGATTGCACAGCCACGGGGTGAAGACATACTGGACCAACGCGGGTTCCTCTGCGAGCCCGGTTGAGGGTTGGGACAAGGTCGGAGGCAATATCGTCATCCAGGCCGACTGGAGCCCGGGGGCACCGTACACGGTCACCGGCAGCGGCTTCGTTGACACCTACTACAACTCTGGCACCGCTGCGGACCTGACGCCGCCGGAGGTTGCGGTGCTCAAGCCGGTGGGTGGTGAGATTCTGTATGTAGGTTCTGAGGAAATGATTGAGTGGATCGCCACAGATAATGTGGGTGTCGACTCGGTCAGCATGTACTACTCCACGGACGGCGGGGCCACTTTCCCGTACACGATTGCCACAGGCGAGCAGAATGATTCGAGTTACACATGGTTAGTTCCGGATACCCCCTCGGACAGCTGCGTTGTGAAGATTGTCGCGTACGATTCCTCGCTCAATTCCGGGGAGGGCGTCAGCGCGTCGCTTTTCAGCATCCGGGGCGAGGTGGGCGTGGACGGAGCCATCGCCGCCTGGGGGTTTAATGGCACTGCGCAGTGCAACGTCCCTGCGCCGAATGCCGACTTCGTAGCAATCGCTGCAGGCTGGGATCACAGCCTGGGCCTTAAGTCCGACAGCACCATCGTCGCCTGGGGGTATAATAACAGCGGGCAGTGCAACGTCCCCGCGCCGAATGCCGACTTCGTAGCAATCGCTGCAACCGGGCGTCACAGCCTGGGCCTTAAGTCCGACAGCACCATCGTCGCTTGGGGTGATAATGGCGAGGGGCAGTGCAACGTCCCTGCGCCGAATGCTGACTTTGTAGCAATCGATGCAGGCGGGTGGTTCAGCCTGGGCCTTAAGTCCGACGGGACCATCGTTGCCTGGGGATTGAATAACTTTGGGCAGTGCAACGTCCCTGTGCCGAATGCTGACTTCGTGGCAATCTCAGCAGGCGGGGATCACAGCCTGGGCCTTAAGTCCGACAGCACCATCGTCGCCTGGGGGTATAATGGCAATGGGCAGTGCAATGTCCCTGCGCCGAATGCCGACTTCGTAGCACTCGCGGGAGGCTGGTATCACAGCTTGGGTGTTAAGTCCGATGGGACCGTCGTTGCCTGGGGGAGGAATGACTATGGTGAGTGCAATATTCCTGCAGAGAATGCCGACTTCGTAGCAGTCGCGGGAGGCTGTATGCACAGCTTGGGCGTTAAGTCCGATGGGACCATTGTCACCTGGGGGTGGAACGAAAGTGGCCAGTGCAATGTCCCTGTGCCGAATGCCGACTTCGTAGCAGTCGAGGCGGGCGGGTATAACAGCCTGGGTTTGAAACGCCCATCTGTGATTTCTGTTGAGGGGCCCAAGCCAGCCGTTGTGCCCGGAGCATCTATGCTCTCAGTAGTGTCTGTTTCACCCAACCCGTTCAATCCCTCTGTAGAGATTGTTTTCGAAAGGCAGGGGTCGGGTCAGGTAGCTATGGAGATCTATGATGTGAGGAGTAGGCACATAAGGACGGTGTCTCTTGGGTTTTTTGGGTCCGGTCTGCACAGGGCACGGTGGGACGGACGGGATGCGAGCGGGGCTGACGTGTCTTCGGGGGTGTACTTCATACGTCTTTGGAGCACTGAGGCGGAATCCCTGCCGGTGAAGGCTGTATTGATCCGCTGAGGGGTGCCGGTCGAACTCGGGGCAAGCGATGGGCGTGTATGCTAGGAAGCCAAAGTTGTAGTGAGGCAATGCGCGCGGCTTAGATGTGATAGCTAACACTTGATCGTACTGGTACTCCGCCTGTGGCAGTGTCTGTTAGACCAAGCAGCGATCACTTTTTCCCGGACGATCGCCTTGCGCCTGCACTCGGTGTCTCGTACGGTGTCCTCCCATCGCCGCTGTGAACGCGGTGCACAGTCTTGGGAACGGAGTTCTCACCTGTAACCGCAGTTCACACTGCTGGCAACTCCGTTCACGCCTCTGCTTCCCCTCTAGAATCGATTCTGTCACTCCAAACCCCCGCTTTTTGCGCCACTTTTCCGACGATCTCCCGCCAGGCATACATCTGACTAGAGGTCCCCTGATTTCATGCAGCAAACCACGCCTTTTCCCCAGCTTTCTGCCCTGCTTTCCCGCTGAAAGAATCTTCGCCTGAGCCTCACAATTGAACTGTCGCCCCTTACGGCGAGCCATGCCGACCTGAGGGCCGAGCGGTATTCGCGGATTGCGAGACTGTGCGGCGTGTCCCCTTGCGTTGGCGGTACGTTGGTGATATGATGCGCGGCACATCAGGCGAAAGCAGCTGATGGTAATGGTTCTCTGAGTCAAACAAGAGCAGCATACTATCGTTTCACTGCAACGGAGGCAGAAATGACCGAACCGAACCGCAAACAGGCAACCCCCAACGGCGGCGGCAGACAAACAACACCGAGCGACGGACAGGCAACGTCGAACCAGGAGCAGGCAGCGCCGCACGACGAACAGAGTACGCCCGACAGCGAGCAGACGATGGCTGAAGTCTTTAGCCGCGCAATCGAGATTGAAAAGAAAGCCGCCGACATTTTTACTGAGTTGTCGAGTTTGTTCTCTCACATTCCGAACATCTCAGCGTTCTGGAAGGGAATGGCTGCGGACGAGGTCGTCCATATGGACACGTTGCAGGACATCCGTGGTACTTTGACACAGGAGCAGCTCTCGCTACCTCCAGAGAAACAGATATTGAAAGACATTTGCAAGGTTGAGGACCTGTTGAAGGGGGATCTAATCGGTCCGATTCGGAACTTGGATGATGCCTACGAGCTTGCACACGAAATGGAGTATTCCGAGGTCAATGCCATATTCAGATCCTTGGCAACCGGGATCGTTCCTTCCGAGAAGCTGGTGGAATTCGTAAGCGCAGAGATGGAGCAACACCTGAAGAAGATAATTGATTTTACTCAGAATTTTGGAGATCGGGCGTGGAGAAGGCAGATTAGTATTCGACACGCGCAAGACATTCCGCTGTTATCGACGACCGGCGATAGTGCCAGCGATAGAGAGCCTTGATGTGACCCCACGTTGATCCTGCCTCGTCGTTGATATCGACGAACCCGCCGCAAGGACTCCGCACTACAAGCATCAGGGAGTCGGGAAGCATACCTCTGGGCAGGCTCCCCTGAATTCACGCAGCAAGCCCCGGCCTTTTCCTTCCCCTTTCTGCTCTGCTTTCCCCCTGAAAGAATCTTCGCCTGAGCCGCAGAAACAACTTGCCATCCCTTGCCCCCAGAGCGTTCATGGACTTAGGCAGTCATTGTAACTGCTTGCATGAAAGGCTCTTAGAAAGGAGGTGAGAAACATGGCAAAGAAGGCGAAGAAAGGCAACGGAAAGGCCAAGGTTGCGGCGAAGCACAGGCAATCCGAGCAATCGTCCCAGGCCGCAAAGCCCGCACACGTGGCTTCCGACTTGGATGCGCTACGCAAGCCGGTACTCGACGCCAACGCTGGCCTGACCAAGGCTGAAACCGAGGCCAAGGCGCTCGTGGACAAGGCGCAAGCCCTCGTTGCAACGGCCAGAGGTCAGTACCGCGAGGCAGCAGCGCTCTACCGCGAAGCCTGCCGCAAGGCCGGAGTAGATTGCGAGTTCGAAGGCGGGCGCTCCACCAACGTGAGCCCCAAGGTCAGCTTCATCGTTGAGAAGGCTGACAAGGGCATCCGCGTGATGGTGAAGGGGAAGCCCGAGAGCGAGGAGCTGATCCCGCTGTCAGCGCTCAAGGCATCGATTGGCAAAGCGGCTTACGCCTACACCGACAAGCACGTCGGTCCGCGAGAGCGCGTGGGGAACAAGGGCGGGACGCTCGGAAACAGGCTCAGAGCTGTGATGGCTGGGAAGAAGTAGTAGACTGAGTAAGGACCGTCTGTGATAGGCGGCCTTGCTCTTTCCTGTTCTGTGTTGATTAAGGACACGCTTTGGCAATTGACAGGCAAGCTATTCGTGACTATGCTGTGGCTGATTGAGCAGAGAGTGTTGTTATGCGGAAACCGCGTAATATCAGCTGTAGATGGTGAGATTGTCGCTTAGGGTATCATCATAAGATAGTTGGACGACGTGCAGGCTGCGAGTGTTATGGCGCTCCAAAGGCGCTTATCTGGAAACGGTATGAGCCGTAGTTCGGCAGCCAAGGGAAACGCAGGATCAGCGGAGGGGGGGATAATGAGGAAGTTCTTTGAGTCAGGCCTTGCCTTCATGCTAGTTGCCCTGGTTTGGATCGCGGTTGGCCTGCTTTCTGGCAGACCGGGTTTGGGAGCTCTGGGAGTGTTTTGGCTAGTACTAGCGGTAGCCGTGAGAGCGAGGAGCACCAAGAAGCAGCGACCCACACCTGAGTCCCAGGGGAAGGACGACGCTACCTAGCACGTATGAGGCCTCCCGCCGTCAAGGGATAGAGTCTCCCTTTGACCGGCGCGTGGGCAACAAAGGAGGGACACTCGGGAATAGGCTCAGAGCTGTGATGGCGGGGAAGAAATAGCAAGCTGAGTGAGGACCGTCTGTGATAGACGGCCTTGCTCTTCGTGTTTTGTGCGATTGACAGGCAGATGATTCACAACTATGCTCAACTAGGTTGATCGGACAGAGGCTTCTTGGGCGGAAACGGCATAAAGGCGCAGTTAGACACGGAGAGCTAATGAAACGTATTAGCGAGTTTACGTGCAGGGCATTTCTTCTTGTTGTGCTCTGTGCAGTGCTGAGCTGCAGCCGTTCGTGCTCTGGTTCGAGCGTCAGAAGTATGGGACCGGTAAGTTCGCCCGATTCAATCCCGGCTGTGGTGCTCCAAGAGTCTCTCAGGTACGTTGCTTCGCGGATGGGAGCGCAGTTCCGTCGCGATAGCGTTCGATTTGACCGTGCGCGCTCGCTGGCTCATCCCATATTGCCGCCTGATTTTGTCCGGCTTCACCCGGACCTTGCTTCTTTGCCATGGTTTCGCATGTGCTTTCGCTTTAGTGTGCCAGAATCGCCGTGGGTCGATGGCAACATGGAGTTCTTCGTTGACGGCCGGGGCCATCTTCTGCCGGATACACACGTGGACGGAATACCTGATTGTGTTCACCAGCCCTCGGAGTGTGTGTTTCCGATAGACGAGGCCGAAGCCTTTCGCCTGGCCAAAGAAGCGGGTCTGGAAGAGGGGCTAAGACCCTGGAAGGCCTCGTTTCATTGGTTGCGGGTCGGCGACAAGGATTTGATTTCTGGCACATACGTCTGGGACGTCAGTAACACGCGTGACGTATCACTCACGCGAGAGGGCGGCGATGCAATAGTGATCGACGCAAACTCCGGGAAGGTAGTTTACGCCCACATGGGATGGGGAGCACTATTCTCTCGTTAGTCGTGTTCGGCCGGCGGCTTGGAACCGACGGATACTGTCCCATCAACTCTTCTGCAGAAGCGAGCACCGTCGCGTCTTCCCTACACCGAGAAGCATGTGGGGCCGAGAAAAAAGGTGGGGAATAAGGGAGGAACATTGGGCAATAGGCTGAGAGCTGTGATGGTGGGGAAATAGGCTGCAAGTGTGAGGACTGCCGAATGGGCGGTCTTCGCACTTCCGTCGCTTGCGTCACACCCATGACCCGCATATTGTGATTTAGTCTTTCTCCTTGCCTACAGTTTAGGGTTGACACAGGGCACGCCGGGACTTCATCATGGTGTCACGTAATTGCACTGGATGATTGTCGTCTCGAGAATCACTACAAGGTACGTAGCGACTTTCGGCAACGAGTGTCATATGGACAAGGGGCGCTCCAAAGGCGCCCGTCCGCAACCGGTGCACGGCATAGCTAGAAACGGAGTGCGCGAGGTGCGTTTCCTGACGTGAAAGGAGGGTAACATGCCGACAATCACGGTTACAGTTCTTCGCGATGGAGAACCGGCCAGCGGACATCGCGTGGCCCTCGGCTTCAGTGGGCCAGATGGAGGAATGTCTGATGCCGAATACACGGATTCTGATGGCGTTGCGGAATTTGACGTGGAGGGCGGACAGGAGGGCGACGTATTTGTGGACGGTCGCAACGTTGACAGTTGGGGCTCGTACAACGCTACAGACATTACAGTGGAATTGTGAGTCCTCGCCCGACAGACCTTCTGCTGCCATCCCGGCTCAAGGCAGGCGTCAACAAGGCTGCGTATGCTTACACCGACAAGCACGTCGGGCCGCGTGAGCGCGTGGGTAACAAGGGAGGTACGCTCGGTAACAGGCTGAGAGCTGTGATGGCGGGGAAGTGGCCACGAGCTGAGTAAGGGCGGTTGACATAGACCCACAGGTGTTCAGAGGGCTTTCCCTCAGTCGGTTCTATCAACTAGACTGCATCG
>JAPLKG010000002.1 GCA_026388185.1 Candidatus Eisenbacteria bacterium
ACGGATCGTGGTGAGAAGGTAGCTAGTGGTGTGTTCTTCTATCAGCTTAACGCTCCTGGATACAGTGGCGCTAAGAAGATAGTGGTACTCCAGTAGTAGAGCTTTCTTTCTACGGGAACATTGAAGGGGTTGGAGCATAGCTCCAACCCCTTCGCACGTATACCCCCGTTCACACCTATGCCCTCCTTTCACACCTATACCCCGCTTTTGCATTGACTTTGTCTTGCGCTGGTGCTACTAAAGGGGTTATGTCACTCATCGCAGAGGCAAAGAGAAAGGCCATTCATTTCGCAACATCCTGGGTGCCGCTGGCCTACTACATAATACCGGAGGAGGCAGGGAAGGTGGCCCTTCTCGCCGCCGCTACGGTGATTCTCACTCTAGACGTCCTCAGGCTGCACGAACCTAGGATGAAGAACCTGTTCCACAGGTTCTTCGGCGAGCTCGTGCGCGAGCACGAGAGAGATACCCTCTTGGGAGCGACTTCGCTGGTCATCTCGGGCTTACTTACGGCATACTGTTTTGAGAAGAGCATTGTTGTTGCGAGCCTGCTATTTCTCACCGTCGGCGACACGACCGCTGCGATGATAGGCAAGACTTATGGAAGGACACCGATATTCGGGAAGACCTTCGAAGGGAGTCTGGCCTGTTTTCTCTCCTGTTTGGTGATGGCTATGGTCGTGCCAGGTATTCCTCTGTTTGTGGGAATAGCTGGGGCATTGACGGCGACGTTTTTTGAGTTGCTGCCCATTCCCATTGATGACAACTTCCGTATTCCACTTGCGGCCGGGTTCATGATGCAGTTCTTGATGCCGCACTAGGAAAGCGGTGGTGGGACAAGGGGCCCGTACCCACTGCACCGGTCCGACCGGCGACATACTTACAGTAACAAAACACAGGCTGGAAGTGCTGCCGATGAAATCTAGCAAGATTATTGTGACAACGCACGGGATGTCCAAGGCGGAAGCAAGGCCTCTGCTGTTTCTGGAAACGGGGAGGGGAGGGAGAGCAGACGAAGCGTTCTTTCTCTTGTGTGAGGCATCGCCCGGCGGGCGTCGGGTCTTTCAGGAGAGCGTTGCTCAATTCAAGAGAGGGGATAGGATCAGAACTCCCGAGCAGTACGTCGAGGTTGTGTGCGAAATTGCGTCGTCCTGTGAGGAGCTGTTGGGCGGGCCTTCGATCTCGTTCGCGGCGGGATTCGTGAGGGGAGAGGAGTCCTGGTGGACGGCCGGCGGCGAGTTGTCAATCGCACTGATCTCCGCGGATGGAAACGTGACTTGTTCCGAAGAGAAGCGGGGTGCGTGGCGTTTGGAACCCGGAGGGAAACTGGTAGCCGGCGGGCGTGAGGCTCTCTGCAGATTGGGCGAAGGCCAGGCGACATTTGGGCGCGCTACGGACGTGGCTGGACTCGGGCCCGCGATCGTCGTCGAATCCGTGGGCGTCGCTCCGCTGGAGAGCGCTCGTCGCAAGCGAGAGTCCTCCAAATCGTTTTCGCTCGGAGTGAATGCACGAATCGCATCGAATGCACGCGGTACATTGAATGCGTGCGCTACGAGGATGCGGGGGTGGATTCCGGAGAGACTCAAGACCCTGAAGTTGAGCCCGGTCGGCTGGATCTCGCTGTTGGGAACGGTCGCAGTCATCATTGCACTCTTGCTCACGGCTTGGCCCTCGTCGAAAAAAACGAGTCGCGATCTTCGGGAGAAGAGGGCTCCCGCTCGGGAGACTGCCGCAATAGCACCCTCTGAGATGGCCGGAGAGGTTTCCGGCTCCTCTCGCGGTTCCCCCGGAGAGTTGAGCCTTTCTCTCAAATGGAAGAGAGGATTTCGGGGCGCCGTCACGTCTTCGCCTGCCGTGAATGACGGGAGAGTCTATTTCGGATGCAGGGACGGCCGGCTCTATTGCCTGGACGCAGGCAGCGGCGAAGAGGCCTGGAAATTCACCGCGGGCGCGGGCATCGGTGCGAGTCCTGCCGTTTCGGGTGGCAGAGTTTTCGTGGGTGCTTACAACGGGAGCTTCTGGTGCATTGACGCTCGCTCGGGGCAGAAGGTCTGGGAATTCAAGGCCGGTGCGAAGATTGTGTCTTCTCCCTGCGTCGCTTCGGGAAGCGTTCTGTTCGGGTCACATGATAGGAACCTATACTGTGTGGCCGGAAAGGACGGCAAGCTTCGCTGGAAATATGAAGCCGCCGGTGTGGTGTGGAGCTCGCCGCGCGTGGAAAAAGGAAGGGTCTTTTTCGGTTCGGCGGACGGTAGCTTCTATTGTCTCTCCTTGGACTCGGGCAAGTTGATCTGGAAGTACGCCGCGGCGGGTGGAATCTACTCTTCTCCGGCAGTGAGCGAAGGTGTTGTGTGCTTCGGCTCAAACGCACGACGGTTTCATTTTCTCGACGCTTCGACCGGGAAGGTGCTCTTCACCACGGATGCCGGCCGAGACGTGCGAGCCTCACCGGTCATGTTGGGGACGACGGCGTACGGAGCCTCGGACGATGGGGTCGTGAGGTGCATCAACGTCAAGGAGCGAACAGTGAGCTGGACGTTCAGCGCCGAGAGAAGCGTGCGTTCGACGCCACTCGTCCTCGAGGGAGTAGTCTACGTCACTTCATACGACGGGAAGCTCTACGCACTCGAGGCCTCCTCAGGAAAGAAAATGGCTTCGTACGATGCCGGCGCGGAGATATATTCCAGCCCCGCGGTCTCAGGGAACATGGTTTACTTCGGGGCCAACAACGGTGGCTTTTACTGTCTGCAGATCGCATCCTCCAGGTGAGGACGTCCCGCGCGCTGCAAGGCACCGGTCCCTGCGGGTCCTGCTCCCGGTGGCCGGCCGCATCGCTGGCCACGCAGGACTAAGGCGTACCCTGCGCCCGGCGGTTCCAGCCACTGTAACCGCCTCCCCTTGACAGGAGACCCCAACTGCAATAGCATGCTATGATAACGCGCGCTTGCGCCGTCGCCACAGCGTGAGAGCAACGCCTCGGAGGCGGACGTGTCGTTCGCAAGAGTAAGGTGAGCTACGTGTTTGAATCCATTCTCTCGAAGATATTTGGAACAAAGCACGACCGAGACATCAAGCTGATGGCTCCGTTGGTCGAGGACATCAACCGCGTGTGGCAGAGCCTATCCGGGCTAACTGACGAAGCTCTAGCCGCTAAGACCGAAGACTTCAAGCAGAGACTTAAGCAGGGCGCGACCCTGGACGAAATACTCCCCGAGGCCTTCGCAGTGGTGAAGGAAGTCTGTAAGAGGCTCGTCGGCAGGTCGTGGACGGTGTGCGGGCAGACCATCCACTGGGACATGGTTCCCTACGACGTCCAGCTCGTAGGGGCGGTCGTTCTGAATCAGGGGAAAATCGCCGAGATGGCGACGGGTGAGGGGAAGACTCTCGTTGCCACGATGCCGCTCTATCTAAATGCCCTGACGGGCGAGGGCGTTCACCTCGTGACGGTGAACGATTATCTCGCTAAGCGCGACAGCGAATGGATGGGCCAAATCTACAAGTTTCTGGACCTCACGGTCGGATGTATCCAGAACGAAATGGATTCCACCGAGCGCCGCGCTCAGTACGGGTGCGACATCACGTACGGTACGAACAACGAGTTCGGTTTCGACTACTTGCGCGACAACATGGCGATCCGGCTGGAGGATCGCGTTCAAAGGGGTCACCACTATGCAATCGTCGACGAGGTGGACAGCGTGCTCGTCGATGAGGCCAGGACGCCTCTCATAATCTCGGGCAGCGTCTCCCATTCCACGCAGAGATATTCCGAGCTGAAACCCGAAGTCGAGCGTCTGGTGAGAAACCAGACCGTTCTTGCAAACCAACTCGTGACGGAAGCCGAAGAGATACTCAAGAATGGCGGAGATGCTTACGTGGCGGGAGTGAAGCTCCTTCAGGTCCAGAGGGGGGCGCCCAAGAACAGGAGATTCCTGAAGCTCATGGCGGACGGAAGCCTCAAGAAACTCATAGGGAGGGTGGAGGCGGATTTCTTGAGGGAAAAGAAACTCAACGAGATCGACGAGGACCTCCATTACAGCATCGACGAGAAGTCACACAGCGTTTCCCTGAGCGAAAAGGGCAGGGAAAGTCTCTCGCCCAAGGGGCGAAGTATCTTCCTGCTGCCTGACCTGAGCGAGGACCTGGGCAAGGTGTCGCAGGACGAAAGTCTTTCTGAGAAAGAAAAGGCGGAGAAAAAGGAAGAACTATACAGGCATAACGCGGAGATGAGCGAGAAGATCCACAACATCTATCAGCTTCTCAAGGCCTATTCTCTGTTCGAAAAGGACGTGGAGTACGTCGTCAAGGATGGAAAGGTCTTGATAGTGGATGAGTTCACTGGAAGGCTCATGCCCGGAAGGCGCTACAGCGACGGGCTCCATCAGGCCCTGGAGGCCAAGGAAGACGTGGAGGTGGAGGGAGAAACTCAGACGCTGGCCACAATCACGCTGCAGAATTATTTCAGGATGTACGAGAAGCTCGCCGGAATGACCGGCACCGCCGAGACAGAAGCGGGAGAGTTTTTTCAAATCTACAAGCTCGACGTCGTCGTAATCCCCACGAACGAGCCGGTGAGAAGGCTCGACTACCAGGACGCCATATTCCGAACGAGGCGTGAGAAATTCAATCGAGCCATCGACGAGATAGAGGAGTTGCACAAGAAGGGGCGCCCCGTTCTGGTTGGAACCGTGAGCGTCGAGGTGTCCGAGACGTTGAGCAGATTGCTCAAGAGGAAGGGGATAGACCACGCCGTGCTCAACGCCAAGTACCACCAAGCCGAAGCCGAGATCATTGTGAAGGCGGGGCGGGCAGGCGCGGTGACCATCGCGACCAACATGGCGGGCCGAGGCACGGACATCAAGTTGGGCGCAGGCGTCGTCAAGTGTGACCGATGCTGCATCGAGTGCGACGAGGACTGTTCGACGTGTACGCAGGGAAAGAGGCGCGAGGAGTGTCTCGCCCGGACTGACTGCGGCCTCCACATCATCGGGACGGAGAGGCACGAAAGTAGAAGAATTGACAGACAGCTTCGCGGTAGAAGCGGAAGACAGGGAGACCCGGGCTCTTCACGATTTTACCTTTCGCTCGAAGACGACCTCATGAGGCTTTTCGGCTCGGACAGAATAGCCAGCGTGATGAGCAGACTTGGCGTGCAAGACGGTGAAGTCATTCAGCATCCTCTCGTGACCAGGGCCATCGAGAGAGCCCAGAAGCGTGTGGAGGCGTACAATTTCGACATAAGGAAACACTTGCTCGAGTACGACGACGTCATGAACCAGCAGAGGGAGGTCATCTACGCCAGAAGGCTCAAGGTGCTGGAAGGTGAAGACCTTTCTCAAGAAGTGAAGGAAATGATTGCCGATTTCGTCGAGGAAGGCGTTGAGGAATCCGTAGACGCACGGCGCCCTTCCGAGGACTGGGACCTTTCGGCGCTGGCAGTCGAACTGAGCACCGTCTTCCTTGTCGATTTCAACCTGAAGCAGTTCCAGGAGAGGCGTTCGGATAAGGGGGAGGTTTTCGAGTATTGCCTCGAGCGTGCGAACGGGGCCTACGTTGCGAGAGAAAAAGAGCTCGGCCCGGAACTGATGAGACAACTGGAACGACTCGTTCTTATGAGCGTGATCGACGACAAATGGAGAGACCACCTTTACGAGATCGATCAAATGAAGGAGGGCATCGGGCTCAGGGCATACGGACAGAAGGACCCGCTCATTGAATACAAGTCCGAGGGGTTCAAGATGTTCGTTGAGATGAGCGGCACCATCACGCGCGACTCGTTGAGATTGTTGATGAGGGCCGACGTGAGGAGGGCCCCCGAGCCGCGCAGGCAGGCACAGCCTGTCGCCGTCGCTTCGCACCCGGAGACTTCAGCGTTTGCGGGGGCGGCCGTCAGAGGCGCGCCGCCGGAGGAACTCGCACGGGCCCAGAGGGCGACGCCCGTACAGCGGAGCGTGCCAAAGGCCGGAAGGAACGATCCGTGCCCATGCGGCAGTGGGAAGAAGTACAAGAAGTGTTGCTTGCCGAAGGAAGAGGCGTAGTGTACAAGGAATAGTCGGAGGGGCGCAGTCACGCCGGCTGCTGCAAGCGGAATAGAAGGAGAAGAGGATGGAAGATTCTGTGAAAGATGTGCTCGCCTTGATCGCGCGACAGGTCCAGGCCTTTCTGAACGGAAAAAACGGGGCTCTGCACGAGCTGTGCGACATCCTCGTAGCGGGGAAATTCTCGAAGGAGACCGTAGAGGAGGCCCTGGAGGCAATCATCGAACTTGCGATCGAGGAAGTCGAACTGGAGGAAAAAGAGAATTTGCTTGAGACCGGCGAGACGAGCTACGAGGCTGAGAGATTTCCTCTTTCACCCGAAGCGCACGTGTATCTGTCCGAGCTCAGGAGTACCGGTGCAATAAATATCTTGACCGAGCGGGCTCTCATGGAGAAGGTAGTGATCGGCTCCTCGGGTGAGGTCGGCGTGGAAGACCTCAAGAAGGCCATGGCAGAGGTAGTAGCAGATCCCTACAGTGTGCTCCTGCTTTCCTCCGGGGAAGGAGACAGCCCGACTATTCACTGAGACAGGATGGTCACAACACAGAGCAACTATGAAAAGAAAGTCTAGCCAGAAAGACACGCCGAAACAGCCGCCAAGACTGACGCCGAAACAGACGGACAAACCGACAGGCGAACAGCGCGAGAAGGATGCTCCCGTCCGGCGAACCTCACGCACCCAGGCCGCGCCGCAGCATGCCGCGCCACGGAAAAAGACCGCCGGCAAACAACGGCCTTCGGGCAGCCACGACGACGGCAAACCACAGGCAGGTTCCAGACCGCTCATAATAGTCGAATCGCCGACCAAGGCCAGGACCATAGGCAAGTTCCTCGGCACCAGGTTTGGCATACGCGCTTCCAGCGGGCACATAATGGACCTCCCCAAGGCGAAACTCGGAGTGACGATAGAGAACAATTTCGAGCCGGAGTACGTCCTTCTGCCAAACAAGTCCAAGGCGCTCAAGGAAATCAAGCAGGCCGCCGAAAGGGCGAGCGAGATATATCTTGCGCCGGACCCGGACAGAGAAGGAGAAGCGATAGCGTGGCACTTGCAGACGTATCTCGGCGACACCAACAGCAGGACAAAGAGACTCGTTTTCTACGAGGTCACGAAGGAAGCGTTGCAGGAAGCTCTCGATCACCCGCAGCAAGTCGACATGAAGAAGGTCGACGCTCAGCAGGCGCGACGCGTGCTAGACAGACTCGTCGGCTACCTGGTGAGCCCGTTCCTTTGGACGACCCTGCGCTACGGCCTGAGCGCCGGAAGGGTACAGTCCGTGGCACTGCGCTTGATTTGCGAGAGGGAGGAGGAGATCTCCGCTTTTGTGACGAGGGAATACTGGTCCCTGGAAGCAGAGGTCGAGGGGCGGACGAAGGAGCCTTTCAAAGCCAGGCTGATCACCATTGATGGAAAGAAAATCGAGATAGGCGACGACAAGAGCGCGCAGTCCCTGGCCGGCGAGCTCAGAGAGCAGGCCTTCTCGGTTGACAGCGTGAGAGAAGACGAAAAGAAGAGAAACCCGTTTCCTCCTTTCACGACCAGCACCTTGCAACAGGAGGCCTCGAAGAGGCTCAGATTTTCGGGCAAGAGGACGATGTCAATCGCTCAGGAGCTCTACGAGGGGATCGACCTGGGTCCCGAGGGACAAGTGGGGCTCATAACGTACATGCGAACGGATTCGATTCGTTCCTCGGCGCAGTCGATCGAGCAGGTCAGGAATCACGTAAGAACGTCGGTGGGCGACGCCTACTTGCCGGATTCCCCTCGAGTCTACACGAGCAAGAGTCGCACGCAGGGCGCCCACGAAGCGATAAGGCCTACTTCCGTGGTGCGAACCCCGGAGCAGGTTGCGAGGTTTCTTGCGGAGCCCCAACTTTCGCTCTACAGACTCATATGGAACCGTTTTGTGGCAAGCCAGATGGCCGTGGCGCGCTACCACACGACGTCCGCGGACATCAAGGCGGGCAGGTTCATGCTCAGGGCCTCGGGCACGCGGATGACGTTCGACGGGTTCACACGAATCTACAAGGACGTGGAGCGGGCCAAGGACACGAAGCCGGAGCTTCTTCCGGTCCTGGAGCGGGGCGAGGCACTGACCCTGAGGAAGCTCGACACTCTTCAGCACTTCACGGAACCTCCTCCGCGATACACCGAGGGAACAATCGTGAGGGTACTCGACGAAAACGGCATCGGACGACCCAGCACGTACGCCACGATTATCGGCACCATACTGGCGAGAAAGTACGTCGCCTCGGACGCCGGCAGGTTGAGACCCACCGAACTGGGCATGGTAACATGTAAGCTCTTGGTCAAAGCATTTCCGGACATCTTCAACATAGAGTTCACCGCCAACATGGAGGACAATCTTGACCTCGTTGAAGCAGGCGAGAAGCAATGGGTCGAGGTCGTGAGAGAATTCTACGAACCTTTCCATCTGGACCTCGAGAAGGCGGAGAAAACAAAGTCCGCCTTGAAGGCCGAATTGATCACCGACACGGGTCTCACATGTAAACTCTGCGGGAAGAAGATGGTGAAGAAGTTCGGCCGCAACGGCACCTTCCTCGCCTGCAGCGGCTACCCCGAATGCAAGTTCACCATGCCGGTCGAAACGGACTCGCCTCAATCCGTGACCGACGAGAAGTGCGACGCTTGCGGTTCTCCCATGACGGTGAGAGAAGGAAGATACGGGAGGTTTCTCTCCTGCTCCAAGTATCCCGAGTGCAAGGCCACGAAACCAATGACGCTCGGAATAGACTGCCCTCAAGAAGGGTGCGGCGGGAAGCTCGTGGAAAAGAGGTCGAGAGCGGGCAAGGTCTTCTATGGCTGCAGTAAGTACCCGGCCTGCAAATTCGCGTCGTGGGACATGCCGATTAAGCAAGAGTGCCCCGAGTGCGGTTATCCAACAATGGTGGAGAAGATCACGAAAAGAAAGGGTAGAACTCTGCGATGCCTCGGGTGCAAGCATGAGCTGTCAGGATGAGATTCGGATCATCGGTGGTGGTCTTGCGGGCGCGGAGGCGGCCTTTCAGATCGCGCGAAGGGGACAACGAGTAGCTCTTTACGAGATGCGACCGGCCAGGATGACCGAGGCTCACAAGACCTCTCGTCTGGCCGAACTCGTGTGCAGCAATTCGCTCAAGTCGGAGTTGTTGACGACGGGCTCGGGCCTTCTCAAGGCCGAGCTTCTTTCGCTGGGCTCCGTGCTGCTTGGGATAGCGCAGGAAGTGCGAGTGCCGGCAGGGACCGCCCTCGCCGTGGACAGACTTAAGTTCTCAGAGAGGGTGGAGGAAGCCCTTTCGAGAGAGGCCGGCATCCGGGTCGTGAGAGAAGAGGTGTGCGAGCTAGAGCCCGCCCAACTCACGATCGTAGCGAGCGGACCTCTCACCTCGAAGTCGCTGTCGGAGTGGATCGCCCGTTTTCTCGGGCACGACAGCCTTTTCTTCTTTGACGCAATCTCGCCGATCATCGATTCGGAAACGATCGACCACGAAAGGACGTTTCCGGCTTCGCGGTACGACAAGGGAAGCGGCCCATACTTGAACTGTCCTTTCACGGAGGGGGAGTTCGACAACTTCTGGGAAGAACTCGTCAAGGCGAGGGTGGCAGACTGCCGCGCTTTCGAAACGGGTCTCTTCTTTGAACCCTGTCTCCCCGTCGAAGTGGTGGCCGGAAGGGGAAAGATGAGCCTGGCCTTCGGCGCACTGAAACCGGTTGGACTGGTCGACCCGCACACGGGCAGAATCCCACACGCCGTGGTGCAGCTAAGACCTGAGAACGTTGAAAAGACCGCGTACGGAATGGTCGGATTTCAGACGAGACTCAAGATCGAAGAACAAAAGCGAGTCTTCAGAATGATTCCGGGGCTTGAACGCGCTGAGTTCTTAAGGTACGGCAGCGTTCACAGAAATTCATTCATAGATGCGCCGGCCTGCCTGCTGCCCACGCTCCAGACAAGAAGGAGCCCCACAATGTTCTTTGCAGGGCAGCTCTCTGGTGTCGAGGGCTACGTCCCGTCGATAGCCACCGGGTTACTGGCGGGGATGAACGTCGCGAGATTGGCGGCCGGGAGAGACCCCGTCGTCCCTCCACCTGAAACGGCCGTCGGCTCGCTGTGTAGATACATTGCGTCGGCAGGAGTGAGCCCCTTTCAACCCATGAACTTCAATTTCGGGCTTCTTCCGCCGCTTCCCAGACGAGTGCGAACGAAACTCCACCGGAAGGAGGCCGCGGCTTCGAGGGCGATGAAGGCAATCGAGGAATGGCGGGAAATCACTGTATGAAACGGCCGCTGGAGAGTTTCGTGCGATACCTCAGAGATCAGAGGGCCTATTCTCACAACACGGTGGACTGCTACGCGAGAGACATACTTCAGTTCGCGAGCTTCACTAAACGGCTCGCCAATTCCGACGTCATCGTGAACGACGTGAGGCCCGAGGAGGTTCGCGCCTTTCTCGCCCAGCTCGCCGGGATCGGCCTCGCTGATTCCTCGATCGCGCGAAAGCTTGCGTCTCTGAAGTCGTTCTTCAAGTTCCTAGTGCGTGAGGAAGCAATCGCCTCCAATCCCGCGTCGAGTCTCAAGTACCCGAAGAAAAGGCGCAGGCTTCCCGCGTTTCTCAGCGTCTCGGAGATAGAGAGATTCTTTAGCTTCGAGGCCGACGATTTTGCTTCTTCACGGGATCTTGCTATACTTGAACTCTTGTACGGAAGCGGCATCAGAGTCGGAGAGCTCGCCGCGCTCGATCTGGCCGACATGAAGCTCTCGGGAGGACTGATACGCGTTCGGGGAAAGGGGAAGAAGGAGAGGATATCGCCCGTGGGGGCGTGCGCGATACGCGCAATCGAGGGGTATCTTCCTTTCCGAAGGGAAAACCTGGCGCGCGTTCCGAAGAAAGGCGCGCGTGCTCGGAAGGACGCGGAGGCCGTCTTTCTCAATCAGAGAGGAGAGCGGCTCACGGTCCGTAGCGTGCAGAGGATGGTCGGCCATCGCCTCGGTAGCGCGGCCAGAGAGAGAGCGCTCAGCCCTCACGTCCTGAGACACTCTTTTGCGACGCATCTCCTGGATGCCGGCGCAGACCTGCGAGCCGTTCAGGAGTTGCTCGGTCACGCCAGCGTGGCCACGACACAGATATATACTCATGTTTCCTTGAGGCGCCTCAAAGAAGCGTACAGCAAGGCGCACCCACGCGCGTGAGGCGGCAGGAAGGGCAAACAACTTCAGTGGGTTGGTCCCG
This sequence comes from Candidatus Eisenbacteria bacterium, assembly GCA_026388185.1. Classification (NCBI taxonomy): domain Bacteria; phylum Candidatus Eiseniibacteriota; species Candidatus Eiseniibacteriota bacterium. The sequence continues at coordinate 11,268 of JAPLKG010000002.1, forward strand.
CTTTTCGAACTGACTGACATGTCATGCGAGGAGGAGAAATGGTAGAGGCTTCGAGAGGCTCCAAGCGCCCGGTTCGCAGTTTTCTTTCCATAAGAGATTTTACGAGGAGCGAGATTCAGCAGCTCTTCGCCCTTTCCGCCAAGAAGAAGAGGGAACTCAAAGAGGGTAAGACCAGCATCGATCTCGCCGGAAGGATTCTGGCGCTTCTCTTTCACAAGCCGAGTCTCCGGACGCGAGTGAGCTTCGAGGCGGGCATGCACATGCTGGGTGGAACGACGATCTATCTCACGGATCAGGAGATCGGCGTCGGACACCGGGAATCCATAGGAGACGTGGCCAAGGTCCTCTCCCGCTACGTTGACGGCATAATGATAAGAACCTTCGACCATTCGCTCGTCGTGGACTTGGCCCGCGAGGCTTCGATTCCCGTGATAAACGGTCTTACCGACCTACTTCATCCCTGCCAGGTGCTTGCCGACCTCTTCACGGCGTTCGAGAAGGGGAAGGATCTCGATTCCATGTGCGTCGCCTTCTTAGGCGACGGCAACAACGTGTGCAACTCCTGGCTCAACGCCAGTACGAGATTCCACTTTTCGTTGCGCGTGTGCGTGCCGAAAGGCTACGAGCCGTCGGCCGAAATCATGAAAGTCGCTCAGAGCGAGGCTCGCGGCAAGATAGAGTTACTGCGGAACCCCGTCGAGGCGGCGCGCGGCGCCGACGTCATCTACACGGACGTGTGGGCAAGCATGGGCCAGGAGAAGGAGGCTGCGAAGAAGAAAAGGGATTTCTCAGGTTTCACGGTCAACGACAAGGTCGTCTCCGCCGCGAAGCCCGACTGCCTGGTGATGCATTGTCTCCCGGCTCACAGGGGGGAGGAAATCACCGATGAAGTGATAGACGGACCGCGTTCGGTCGTGTTCGACGAAGCCGAAAATCGTTTACACGTTCAGAAGGCAATTCTTCTGAAGCTCCTTGGGTAGAGGTAAGGCGTGCGAAAAGTAGCTCTTTTCATCCTTCTTGTCACGTTGTGCTCGCTCGTGGCAGTGTGCTCGTGCGCTCGCAGAGGCATGCCGCCTGGCGGCCCGGTTGACCTGGAACCGCCGCGGATAGTCTCCATGAAACCGGACTCTGGAGAGGTGAATACTCGTGCCGTGTCGGAAATCTGCATGACTTTCAGCGAGCCCATGGACAAGAGAACCGTGCGCGATGCGGCGGTGATAAGACCCGGCGTCAGGGTGGCTGAAGCGCACTGGCAAAAGAACACGTTCTGTCTATTGCTGACGGATTCACTTACGGCGGCCAGGACTTACACGGTGCTGCTGATGAGCGGGGGCAAGGACGCCCACGGCAACAGCATTAAGGCGCCTTATCTCTGGACCTTCTCGACCGGCGACACACTGTTCGGAGGTTCGATCCGGGGCAAGGTTCTGGCGAAGGGGCTTCCTGCGCCGGGCATCCCGGTGTGGGCGTTTGATTCAGTGAGGTGCCCCGCCCCCGACTTCGCCATTGACGAACCCGACTACGTATCACAGAGCGGAAGCGATGGCACGTTCGAGCTGATCGGCCTGCCCGCAGGAGTCTACTTGCTCTTCGGATTCAAAGACAAGAACACCAACAGAGCCTACGATGTCGACGTCGATTTTGTCAGCCCTGCACAGTTCAATGCCGTGATTACTCCGGAGGAGCCTGAGTTCACGGGTGTTGAGATTCGTATGCTGGACCCCAACGAACCCGGAAGCATACAGGGCATCGTGGAACACTGTTTTCCTGAGAGCGTTTCGGTGGTGGTGCACGCCGTGTCGACGGAAGACTCACTCAGAGTTTTCATCGCCACCGCTAAGCCGGACGGCACCTTCACCATCGCCAAGGTCAACGCGGGACAGTACCGCGTTGACTGTTTTGCAGATCTGAACGCGAATCGAACGTACGATCCCGGGGTGGAACCGACGTGCGAGGAGATACACACGGTTCAGGTAATGCCTGATGAAGCAACCAAAGACGTGAAGCTCAAGATGTTTTGCGCAACGCCCGCGGAGCCAGAGGAGAAGAGTGCAGACGAAAAGGAAACGGTGCAATAAGAGTCCAAGGACGCGCGACGGCCGGAGACGTCGCGACGGCGCCATACACTTCTACAAAGTATCCGGTGCGGGCAACCACTTCGTCCTCCTTGACGTGAGGGAGAAGCGGCTCCCCATGCCGAAGCGAGCCCTGGTGAAGGCTCTCTGCCTGCAGGGGCACTCCGTGGGCGCGGACGGAGTCCTGTTCATCGAGAGGAGCTCCGCTGCCGAATTCAGGCTGCGCTACCACAACGCAGACGGGGGCGAAGCTCCAATGTGTGGGAATGGCGCTCGCTGTGCGGCCGCTTACGCGTTCCAGAACGGCGCAAGAGGAGCGAAGGTGGTGTTCGAGACGCCTCGCGGCCTCATTGAGGCTATGGCCACCCGCGGGGGCGTAGAGCTCAACATGGGACCTCCTCGAGGGCTCAAAGAGGGACTGGTGGTTCGGACGAGTACCGGCAGGTTCGAGGGCAGCTTTCTGAACACGGGCGTGCCCCATTTTGTGACTGTGGTAGAAGACCTTCAGGAGTTCGACGTCCAGTCGTCGGGTCGAGAATTGAGGTTTCACAAGAGTTTCGGCAGGGGCGGAGCCAACGTTGACTTTGTTGAGATTGACCGGCGCGGCTCAGTACTACTCCGAACCTACGAAAGAGGCGTCGAGGCCGAGACGCTGGCCTGTGGCACGGGCGCCATCGCTGCGGCGGTGTGCCTGGCCGCCAAAGGACTCGTCAAGCCTCCGGTCAAAGTGCTGACCTGGGGAGGAGACATGCTCGTGGTCAGGTTTGCGGAGCGTTCTAATCCGCTGTCAGCGGCATTGTTAGAGGGGCCGGCTCAAGTAGTGTATGAAGGAGAAATCGCCCTTTCCGTTTTGAGGAGTGTCGCAGGACGGTTTTGATGTACTCGACGTCGCCTTTCCTACGGCGTTTTCTTGCAGCCCAAGCACTTTCTCAACAGGCTCCTTACTTTGGAGAATGAATCATGTTTAGAGGACTTTTCGTTGCGATGGTGACGCCTTTCCGCGGCGGCAAGGTGGATTACGCTACGCTCAAGACTCTCACCGACACGCTTGTGCGCGCAGGTTGCGACGGACTCGTGCCGTGCGGGTGCACGGGGGAGGCCGCCACGCTGAGCCCTGACGAAAGACGTCAGGTGACGAAAGTGGTGATTGACGCGGCCGAGAAGAGATGCGTCGTCGTTGCCGGTACGGGCACGAATAGTACCTCTGATTCCATAAAGTACAGCAAAGCGGCCGAGGAGTTGGGCGCCGATGGAGTAATGCTCATAACTCCTTACTACAACAAGCCCGGCCCTGAGGGGCAGTACCAGCATTTCAAGGCGGTCGCAGACGCGGTCGGCATCCCGGTCGTTCTCTACAACGTCCCCGGCAGAACGGGCGTCAACATGCTTCCGGAGACCGTCTGGAGGCTCTCAGACGTCGAGAACATCGTGGCCATCAAGGAAGCGAGCGGTTCACTCGACCAGGTGAGTCAGATTCTTAGCAGGTGCAACATCACCGTGCTCTGCGGCGACGACTCTCTCACGCTTCCGATGCTTTCGCTCGGGGCGTCCGGAGTGGTTTCAGTGGCGGGGAACGTTGTGCCCGAGCTCACGAAGGAGATGTTGGACAGATTCTTCAAGAATGATATCGAAGGCTCGCGACGGATACACTTCGAGCTACTGCCGATCTTTAGGGCGCTTTTCCTGGAGACGAACCCCGCGCCCGTGAAGAAGGCGTGCGAGCTCCTGGGTATGTGCTCCGGTGAACTGAGGCTTCCTCTCGTTCCGGTCAAGAAGGAAACTGAAGAGGCGTTGAGGAGAGTGCTCGGAGCCTTAGGGAAACTCTAGCCAGTCTTCGGGGACGTGCGCTACCAGTAGGAGGCATTTGGTGAAGCGGAAAATTCTGGTTGCGGGCATATGCGGGCGCATGGGTGGAAGGGTCGCGGAGCTCGTGGCACAAGATCCAGAGCTTGACCTCGTGGGCGGCGTGGAGCTGGCCGGCCACCCGCGCGCGGGCGCCATACTTTCCGTGGGCGAGACCGAGGTGAGAGTGGCACGAGGTTTTGCCGACAACGTACCGCAGGCCGAGCTCCTTGCGGACTTCACAAGCCCCGAGGGCACAGTTTCGGCGGTCGAGTTTTGCTTGCAGAGAAGCATGGCCCTGGTCGCAGGAACGACCGGGCAGAGCGAAGCCAACGTCAAGATGATGAAAGACGCGTCCAAGAGGATACCGCTACTTTTCTCACCGAACATGAGCGTCGGTGTCACGTTACTCACAAAGGTACTTCCGGGAATCGTGCGTGCCCTGGAAGGGAAGTGCGAAATAGAAATCGTCGAGAAGCACCATCGCGCCAAGAAAGATTCCCCGAGCGGGACTGCGCTCAAGCTCGCCCAGGCGATCGTCGAAGCGTCACGTCAGGGAGCCGTCGGGTCGCGTGAAGATGGCGCCGCCTCGCGTGAGGGAGAGAGATTTCAGATAAGGTACGGCAGGGATCAGGGTGTTTCAGAGAGGCAGAGAAATGAGATATTCGTCCATTCCATCAGGGCCGGGGACATAGTCGGTGAACACACGGTGTTGTTGGCGTTGAAGGGCGAAAGAATAGAAATCAAGCACGTGGCGGAGTCCAGGGACTGCTTTGCTCACGGAACGCTCGCAGCCATCAAGTTCCTTCTGGGAAAGAAAGCCGGATGGTACACGATGGAGGACGTAATAGACCTGCAGGAAGTCTAGCGAACGAGGGGCACCGCCCGTCGAAGAGACCCACTTCGTGGGATAGAGTCCTCGGGAGCTCGATATACGGTCGCACTTGGAGGAAAACATGAGGTGGACACGGACATTCATACCGACTCTCAAGGAAGAGCCTTCCGACGCTGAGATTGTGAGCCACAAGCTGATGATCAGGGCGGGCCTGATGAGGAAGCTCACCAGCGGAATATACTCGTACCTCCCGCTCGGGATCCGGGCGATAAAGAAGGTCGAACAGATCGTCAGGGAAGAGATGGACCGCATCGGCGCCCTGGAGACGCTGCTGCCGATATTGCACCCCGCCGAGCTGTGGAAGGAAAGCGGTAGATGGGACGTCTACGGTAAGGAGCTCATGAGGCCGGTCGACCGTCACGATCGTGAACACGTGCTCGCCCCCACGCACGAAGAAGTTATCACCGATCTCGTACGCAGGGAGGTTCGTTCGTACAAAGAACTGCCCATCACGTTTTACCAAATCCAAACAAAGTTCCGCGACGAGATCAGGCCGCGCTTCGGAGTCATTCGCGCGCGCGAGTTCATAATGAAGGACGCTTACAGTTTTCACAGGGACGGCCAGTCCTTGAGAGAAACATACATGGCCATGCACGGCGCCTATTCGCGGATCTTCGAGAGATGCGGCCTCAAGTTCACGGCGGTTGAAGCCGACTCGGGCGCGATCGGCGGCGATTTCACGCACGAGTTCATGGTCCTCGCGGGAGAAGGGGAGTCGGAGGTGGTCTCGTGCGGATGCGGCTACAGCGCCACCTTGGACAGGGCGACGACCGCTGCCGTGACGGACGCTCAGAAAACCGGTAAGCCTGCGCCTCTCGGAAAAGTCCACACACCGGGGCTCAAGACGGCGGACGGCGTGGCCAAGTTCCTGGGCGTCGATACTTCCGCTCTGGTAAAGACCCTGTTGTACCAGGTGGACGGTACCACCGTTGCGGCCCTCATTCCGGGCGACAGGGAACTCAACGAGGCCAAGCTCAGGAACTTCCTTAGGGTAGACACGATCTCAATGTCGAGCCCCGAGGAAATACTGAAATGCACGGGTGGGCCACTCGGCTTTTCCGGGCCGATCGGCCTCAAGGGAACTAGGCTTATCGCCGACGAGCGACTGAAGCACATGGAGAATTTCGTCGTGGGCGCGAACGAGGAGGACTATCACTACACTAATGCCAACCTCGAGCGCGATTTCACCGCGATCGACTACGCGGACCTGGTCGTGGCGCGGGAAGGCGACGCGTGCGTCAAATGCGCCAAGCCTGTTTCCATCACGCGGGGGATAGAGGTGGGGCAGATTTTCGAGCTCGGGACCAAGTACAGCAAGGCCATGCACGCGACCTATCTGGAGCACGACGGCCAAGAGAGACCGTTCCTGATGGGCTGCTACGGGTTGGGAGTCACGCGCACCGTCGCGGCGGTAATAGAGCAGAACCACGACGCGAACGGAATCATCTGGCCGCTTTCCGTTGCGCCGTACGACGTGGAAGTTCTTCCAGTCAACGTGAACGACGAAGCGCTGCGCAAGGCGGGAGACGACCTCTACGAAATGCTGAGCAGGCGCGGCCTTCAGGTCCTTCTCGACGACAGGGACCAGAGGCCGGGCTTCAAGTTCAAGGACGCCGACCTCATCGGACTACCCTTAAGAATAGTGATCGGGGAGAAGGCCATGGCCGAGGGGAAGGTCGAGATCCACGTAAGGCGGACCGGCGAGAACATGCGCGTCCTGCTCAACCAGGTGCCCGACACCATACAGACACTGATCGCGGAGAAAAAGGTGTACTGAGGCTCGGCTGCGGGGCACGAGCGCCTGCAGGATGTGCCAGGGAACCGCAGCGACCTACGTAGTGCCGGCCGACAGCTTACCTACAGCCTTCGCGAGTCTCGATTTCGTCCTATTGACAGTGGACTTGTGAAGTATTGATTTCTTCGCGGCCCTATCCATCAGAGAAGCGCATCTCTTGAACGCCGTGGCGCCCTCCGCCGCATTCGTGCTTTGCCTCACCTTCTTGACCGCACTCTTGATCTCTGTCTTGATGGCCTTGTTGTGGAGAGACTTCTTCTTGTCCTGTCTCATCCTTTTCCGTGGTGATGCGTGAACTGGCATCGATACCTCCTTTTGATATCGCCAAGAGAGTACAATAGGCGAGGCGGGGAAGTCAAGGGGGGACAGGTCCCACAGATAGACCGCTGACATGAAGCCTGTAAGGCACTCATCTGGAAGCGGCATAACCCATGGTTGTGCCGTCAATAAACGGTTTGACAGGAATGCTGATATCCGATATAATATAATACATGATACGTTCGTTTTGCAATCGGGGAACAGAGGATGTTTTTGATGGGGCCGACACGCCCGCCGCGCGACAAACGTGTCCACAAGGATCCTGGTCTGTCGCGCGGAGGAAACTTGACCAAGTCAACCGTGTAAGAGAATTGCAGCATCTGGCTGTTCCTTCAGGAAACCGTCTTGAACGTCTGAAAGGGAAGCGAGGCGGACAGTTCAGTATTCGCATGAACAGTCAGTACAGGTTATGTTTTCGATGGGAGAATGGAAATGCTTACGAAGTCGAAATCACGGACTACCACTAGACGCAGGGTCTCCTCGCAGGAGATGGTTGGTCGTCGACTGCCACGGCATCGGCCTCCGACCCATCCGGGCGAGATGCTGCTGGAAGAATTCTTGAAGCCGCTGGGTATCACTCAATCTGAATTTGCAGTCCGTTTAGGAGTGTCATTCCCGCGCCTCAATGAAATCATCCGCTGTAAGCGTGGTGTCACCCCCGATACGGCCCTTCGTCTGGCCCGGGTACTAGGCATGTCAGCTGACTTTTGGCTTGGCCTCCAACTGGACTGGGATCTGTGGCGGGCCATGAGGGCGAAGAAGACAGATGACATAGCACGGTTGCAGCCGTTCAGCCGAAAGGCTTCATAGACTGCCCAATCCCTATGAGGCCCCCCCCGCGTCAAGGGGTGAAGTTCGACCGCGACCGGCCGCTCAATTCTACAGGTTGATTGACCAGACCAAGTATCACAACTCCGTTGACCAACTCTTGTTGTTGTTGAATGTTCTGGAGTGTGATGTCCATTTCTCGGTACGGGCAAAGAGCGCTATCTGGAGAAGAAGACGTTCTAAGAGCACTTATGCGGAAACGGCATAAGCCGTAGTTAGGACTGATAAGAAAGAGGCTTGCATGCAGAGACGTTATGGTGTACAATGTAATACGAACAGTACAGGAGGTACACTATGACTACACCCGTTTCCGTGAGACTACCGGCTGACCTGGCCAAGAAACTAGATGGGGTCGCCAAAGAGACTGAGAGGCCCAGGTCTTACATTGTGCAAAAGGCACTTGAGTCTTATCTTGAGGATTACGCCGACCTGCAGATAGCGCTCGATCGGCTGCACGACAGGACCGATCCGGTGGTTTCCGGTAAGGAATTAAGGAAATCCGTTGGCCTATAGCATTGTCTTCAAGAAGTCTGTTTCCCGAGACCTGGCCAAGCTGCGCAAGGAAGAGGCCCGCCGTATCCTGAGGCAACTCGAGAAGGATCTGTCCGACGATCCAGGTTCCTACCCCGTCTTGAAGGGCAAGTTTGCTGGACTCAGAAAATATCGCGTGGGGAGCTACCGCGTTATTTACACGATTCTCGGGCGAGACGTACTTGTTCTTCGTGTAGGACACAGAGGTGAAGTCTACAAGCAACGCAACACAAGAACCCTCACCCGGCCACGCACCTGACGGTCGGAGTCTGACATCTAGATTCTGTGGCTCTGCCCCTGACTCTTCCGCTCGCAGGTGATGGCCATCGTTGGATGACGCTGATGAGGAGAAAAGAGGAGATGCGATTCGATTCGTGTTTCAAGTTGACCGTCGTACTGGGCTGTTTGCTATTCCTGGCGCTCGCGGGCTGTGGGTCCGACGAGAATAGCCCGCTGGTTCCGAAGATCCCCGCTGACGAGCTCAGAACCGCTCCGGAGAGGATTGCTCTGGGAGATCAGGAGTACGCGCTCGAGACTTACTTGTGGAGAGATTTCATGCCCCCATGCCCCCCTGACGGTCAGCCGTTGATTGCCCTACTTCGGGTTGTCGAGCAAAACGGTGAGCCGATCGCACAGGACTTGAAGATCGAGTACTTGTGGGTGATCAACGGTGCGAAGATTTGGGCCACCCCTGTGTCGGACGAATCTCTGCCGCCTTCGCCGCAGAATGAACTTCACGTAATCGCCCGCGGAGGCCCGAAGTGGGGGCCGCAAATCCAGGTTGACGTAGTCGTGGCGTTGCGGTGGGGGCAGGGTTCTTTGCAGCTTTTGAGGGCTCCCAATCAGTGGATTGGTCGAACGGACTGAGGCCTCCAGCAAAGCCCCCAGGGCCACCCGCAGGTTACGCCCACTCTAAGCCCCGCAGCACAGCATTGTCAGCATCATCTTGTTATCGGCAATGGGATCAACTTCCTCGTTTTGCTCTGGGCGGTCGGTGTGGTAGGATTGTGCACGCGTCCAACTGGCGATCAGGCCTTTGTGAACGGGGCAAGCGGGGATGAAGATTTGTCACGTCATCAGACTCATAGAAGACGACGGTTGGTATTTGGTTGTGACCAGAGGAAGTCATCGGCAGTACAAGCACACTACGAAGGCTGGTCGTGTCACGATTGCGGGTCACCTGAATGACGATCTGGCCCCCGGTACACTGAACAGCGTCTTGAAGCAAGCGCATCTACAGAAGCCTAGGAAGGGGAAGATGTGATGTATCGTTTCTTGATTGTCATCGAGAAGGCCAACGGCAACTTTTCGGCATATTCACCTGATTTGCCTGGGTGTGTGGCAACCGGCAAGACGCGCGAGCAAGTTACCCGTAACATGTACGAGGCGATTGAAATGCACGTGCGCGGCCTGGTCGAAGATAAGCTTCCTGTGCCGAAGTCACACTCGTTTGCTGAATACGTTGCCGTTCCGCCAACCCGAGGAGCGTTTCAGTCTGGCAAGGCGGGGCTTGACCAGTAGCCTAAGCTGACGGACTTCGGTGTCACGGCGCCTACAGGGCCCGCGGCGCGCTATGAGGCGCCTTACGGCAGTCAAACCAGCTCGACCGGCACTACACCTGACGCGATCCCAGTCAACGTACGTTGGACAGGTGGGTTATTCTTTTCGTTGCGCGACCACCCCGAAGTGAGGGAGGGAAGACTCTGATGGCACGACGAGTATACGTAGTTCTTGTGGCTCTGCTACTTGTCACAACGGTGGTCTTCGCCTTCCTCTGGGCATTGGCAGGGCGACACTGCCAGGAGATGAGGATGACGATACGCGAATTGAGCGGAGTCCGCGAGAGCAACCTGGCTCTGCAGGATAGCCTGCGCATGGTTGCCGGTAGCTTGTCCTCAGCGAAGGATTCTGCAGAAGCGGAAGCGGACCAACGCATCCTTCTTGATCAGGTCGATATTCGTAGGCTGAAAAAGCTGGGGCTTAGCGATCCAGCGACTCAGTTAAGACGGGACTTGGTTGCGCACCCAGAGCTGATACCGTATGAGGGTGTACTCGGCGGCACGATGGGCTTTGTAGAGCACAGAGTGACTTTGCTTTCGACTCGATGGGTTTTCGCTGAATTTGAAGACGGGCACATTATGGGTAGTTGTCTGCTTGAATACAACGTGGCGCGGGGAGGTCGTCTCTCGTGGAAGGTGCTGTCTGCAACACTGAACTAGGGCATCTCAACACGCATCTGAGAGTCGCGGGTCGATTACCTAGCGCCGCGGTCAAGCCCCGCGAACCTGTCCTCGGCGCGGCAAACTGACTGTCACTGCGTCCTAGCCAGAGGATACCTCAGGGTCATGCAAGAATGCCAGACGAAGCAATTGTGCTGACGCTACCAGTATTCACGCGGGCATAGCAACTGGCCGGCATGGATTTGGAGTCGCGGCGGACACCTTTTTTCTCTCCCGCATTCAATGTTGCGACACTTGACTTGTGAGCAGGACAGTGCTATGGTTCTGTGAGCGCGCCACAGAGGTGCGGTAGTAGGATGTCGGAAGAAAACGGTTCAGCGTGCAGGCGGGGGCCGTCGCTATGTTTATCTCGCTATGAAGACGAGCCTTGCAGTGTATCCAGACATGCTGAGGATAATCTAGATCGGCAACTTATTCTAGATCAATGAGCTAACGCGGCAAGTTACACAGGTTTGGTCGAGATACACCGCAGATTCTTGTCTGTGTATTGGTTATCTAGTTCAGTATACCGCATGTTAGGAGCGCAGGACTCTCGAGGAGAGGAGGATCGCATATGGCGAAACATGGAAGTGGGTCTCGATTTCGAGCAGTGCTTGCTGTCTTCTTGGGCATGCTGACGGCAGGGCTTATCCACCTAGCGGTCATGCCCTCCGCTCTCGATACGCTTGTCAGAGTTGTTCTCTTGGTGCTTGCGGGAGCTTGCGTTGCCGTAATGTTCGCAATGTACTTGTACGGCTTAGAATCAGGTCCGTCAATCACTGCCGAAGTCTCCGGGGTCCCACCGAAGGGCCGTCTATCAGTCGTTCCTAAGGAACTCGCCCCACCGAAGCGTGAGATCATGTCCGTTGCTCCGACAATTCGCGAAAAACCTGATTCCGCTCTCGAAGATCCAAGTGCGAAGGCTGTGCTTGACGACTTCTACGCCATCCTTGAGAAACCCGATCCGGCCAGATACCAGCGAGGCGCCGAGCATTTCGTTGCGCACGTTGCAGTCCTCGCGAAGTCGTGGAAGGCTTTGGCAAACTATGCTCGGTGTCTAGCCATGCTGGGGGACTTTGATTCCGCGCGCGAACACGCCGAGACACTACTTCATCTCCACGGTGCCACCCCAGAAGCGGTGGCATCCTATCATGACCTGATGATTCTCTGCGTTGCCTCGAGGACGCCTGAGACGGCAGGCGGTCTCCGCGACGCCTTGCTAAAGGAACGACTGCACCACGTTGAGGAAGGGCTTCGTGCACTCCCCAATCATATGTCTCTCCTTCTGAATGGGTTCGAGACATCCGTCGCGCTGTCTGATTACGATGGGGCACTGCAGTTTCTCAGGCGGGCCGTGAACGTTGATAGGACGTCCGCGGCGATTCGCATCCAGCGAGCCATCGATGCTGACCCGCCTTTGTTTTCTGGGTTGCAGCATGATGAGGCGATACAGGCGATGCTCCGCGAACTTGGAGTGCGCACAGTCCCGATTACAGATCAAGGGAGGTCATAACATGCCACGGTCTTCGACAAGCGCTCTTCGTGCCATAGCCATCTCACTCGTGATCGGATTCCCTACCACCATTGGACCCAAACCGGCACCCCTGCCGCCTGTGGCTATCATCCTGAAAGCCGACATGCCGGCAACTAGCGAGGTGTCGGACGTGATGGAGCTCGCTACCCTCGACGCGGACGTGGTCTTCACTGAGTTTGATTGAAGCTCGTCCTCTGACCGGTCGGGGAGATAGGTGTCAAGAGAGTCTGGGGACATGGGTTACACTTTGTGTCGTTTGAGTCTACCATATTCGTCCTCGATGCGCGTGTGTCGTTCATGTAGCCGGCCGAGTTTGAGGGGGCCGAAGTAGACGTTCCAGATGTTGTTGTCGATTTCTTCCAAGCCTACGTACTCCCCGGCGCACAGGATGGAGATATTGACCCAGTGCGAGTTCCAGCGGATGCCGCATCGTCGGCGCGCTAAGAAAACCGGGCAGGAGGACTTCTGAATGACCATTTCGGTGAGAGAAGTTGTTCGCCCAGGACACTCATAGTTGCATCCTTTGCGCCGTTCTGGGTCTCTTGTTGCGCCGACTATGGTTTCGATATATAGCCTATCTAGAGGCAAAAGCGTTTTTGGATTGTATATGACATCATCGATCCTGAACGTCTCTGATTGGAGGAAGGAAGATGGGTGACCATGACTTCACAGGGCTATCTGCTCGCTCCTTCGAGCAGATGATCCAAGCATTGTCCTACAAAGTTCTTGGTCCAGGACTTGTCATCTTCGGTGATGGGCCAGACGGGGGGCGCGAAGCGACCTTCTCCGGTCGCCTTTCCAACTTCCCATCAGCAACAGATGTTTGGGATGGTTATGTCGTCGTCCAGGCGAAGTTTTGCCAGCGACCCAAAGGGAAACCGGCTGAAGATGCGCGGTGGTTGTCGAATGAGCTGAAGAAGGAGTTGGACTCCTTTGCTGCAAGAGGTTCAAAGCGGAAGAAACCGGAGTACTACATACTCGTGACCAATGTGGTGCTTTCCCCCGCACCTTGCAGAGGTGGTAAGGACAAAATCACAGATGTGATAGCACAATATGCGAAGCGCGTGGGCATCAAGGAATATCGTGTGTGGGACTACGATCAACTCTGCAGGTACTTGGATGCTGATCAGGATGTGCGGAACGCCTATCGCGTTTGGATTACGTCAGGCGATGTTTTGGCCAAGTTGGCATCGGTCGTGGAGAAGTCGTTTCCCGAATTCACGAAGGTGATGGTGAATTTCCTCCAAAAGGAACTCTTGGACGATCACTATTCGAAGTTGGAGCAAGCAGGACACAGCCCGGAGAACCGAGTCCCCTTGGAGCGTGTGTTTGTTGATCTCCCGACCTTTCCAGAGCGACAATCCGAAGCTCCAAAGGAGGGCGAAGACCCAAGAGAGTTGCCGTCCGGTTTCCTATTCGCGATCCTGAAGAAAGGGGCAATGTGCCTAAGACCAGACGAGGAATTCACCTCGCTTTCAGGGCAAAGGCCAGAACAGGTGCCGCAGCAAACTGAGGTTGGTCGATATGTATTGATCGGTGGCCCTGGCCAAGGGAAGTCAACGTTAGCGCAATTCCTTTGCCAGATCCACAGAGCGAATCTTCTTAGGGATCGGGGTGATTTGGAACCTGACGCAAAGGATGCCGTAAACTCGATTCTCGCTCAGAGCAAGAGGCAAGGTCTTGATGCGGTTTTTGCCCGACGATTCCCATTTCGGATTGAGTTGGCGCGTTTTGCAAAGGTACTAGCCAATTCCAAGGAAACCAAAGTAACTTCGGTTCTTTCATACGTAGCGTTCGCGATCAGAGAAAGGAGTGACTATCAGGTTTCACCAGACGACCTCAGAATCTGGCTTCGGGATTATCCTTGGTTGCTAATCCTCGATGGCCTTGATGAGGTCCCGCCTTCGAGCAACCGAACACAAGTCCTTGAGGCGGTCAGGGACTTTCAAGTTGATGTGTCGAGCTGTCAGGCGGACGTGCTTATATTGGCGACTACTCGGCCGCAAGGCTACAACGAGGAGTTCTCACCGAGAAGGTATGCGCACTTATGGTTAGCCCCCTTGTCAGTCGCTCGCGCACTTCATTACGGAACAACCCTGGTCGAGCTGACCTATCAACACGATAGCCAGAGAAAGAAGGAAGTTCTGAGCAGATTGAAGGAAGCTGCAAAAGTTGATGCTACTGTGCGTCTTATGGAGAGTCCTCTGCAGGTTACGATTATGGCGCGTCTCCTGGCGCAGATAGCAAAGCCGCCGCAGGAGAGATACAAGTTGTTCCAACAGTATTACAAGGTGATTTATAGGCGAGAGATGGAAAGGAATGTACCGGTTCTATCGCAGTTGCTCCGGGATTACGAAACAGACATAGATGCCATCCATTACAACACCGGACTACTCCTCCAAATCGAAAGCGAAAGAACGCAACACACGGACGCAACCTTGTCAATTAAGGAATTCAAGACAATTGTTCGCGATCGCCTTGACAAAGAGGGGCATCTCGAAAAGGTGCTAGAAAAGCTTTCCGGAGATATTACCAAATGCGCAACGGACCGGCTCGTATTCCTTGTTCCGTCGCAAAGCGAACGAGTTGGTTTCGAGATCAGATCATTGCAGGAATTCATGGCTGCAGAGGCCCTGATGGACGGTAAAGACCAAGTGGTAGTCTCGAGGATGAAGGCTATTGCTGGTGTCCCATTTTGGCAGAATGTCTTGCTATTCACAGCTGGCAAGTGTTTTGCAGAGAGACAATGGCTTCGTGACAACGTTTCTGAAATCTGCGCTGAGATGAATGACGATCCAGGAGACCCTCTAGCACATCTGGTTCAGGCCGGTTCTCGAGTTGCCTTGGCGCTGTTAGAGGACGGACCTTCGCGAAGGCAACCAGCTTATTCTCACGCTCTGGCGCGTCGGGCTTTGGGCCTGTTATCGTTACCGCCATCACAAGTTCACGACCGCTTGGCCGATGTATATGAACCTGATTTCGAAACTGTATACCGCGAAGAGGTAGGACGATTCCTTGCAGGTGACCAAGGTAGTCAGACTCTGGGTACTTGGCGGCTCTTGCTGCGTCTGGCCACGAAAAAGTCGCTTGCCTGGGCGCGAAAATGCGCCGAAGAGTATTGGCCCAACGACATGGAGACAACCGAGACCGTTCTCGACGTTGTGGACGTCCTGGAAGAGCCATGGATCTGGAGCAAATGCGAGGACAGATTCTTCGATTTTCCTTCTTTGGTTCGTCCTCATAGATTACTTCCCGATGGCATTAAAGACCTAGAAAAACAGCGAATTGTGCGGAACAAGCTTGTTCTTCAAGCGTTGAAAGTTGAGGCCATGTGGTGGTATCCAAGAGAGGTGCCTACCCAATTGTTTAGGTTACCGGGAATCGGAGAGCTTTCGTTCTCCACACTCAGTCTTGAAGCAGCGCGCGCGATTCTGTCCTCACTCGCCAACCTGAAAAGTGTACATCCTTACTGGGTACCTTTGGTGGTGTCTGCACAATTTTCTGAGAACCCTACAAAGGAAGTGCTTTCCGCGGCATTGAGGGAATTGGCGGATAGCATGCAACCCCAACAGACTGACCGCTCGTATTTCCTGTCGGTGCTCCCATGGCCGTTGCTAGCATGTATTGATGCGGCAGATGGACCAGATGATTTGCGGTCGTTCGCGGAGCGGATAGACCGCGGTGAAATGGGTAATTGCGAGGATTGGCTCAGAGCAGAGAAGCGTTGGCAGAATCAAGGGATCACCAGTGACGATGTACGTTTTATGAACGATGAAAGATGGCCGATTCCCAAAGAGATCGCTGATGTGGGGATCCCTCTTGGTGTTTGTCGCTTCGATTTTGGGAGGCGGACTTGGAAGACTGCTGGCCTCAAGAAGTTCTGGGAAGTTCTGCCGGGAGCGAAGTCGAGAGCCTGTTTTGCCCCATGGTTGGTTTATGCTTCGCTCGGCCAACACGGGCCTTTCGGTATTCCAGATGACTTGCACGCGATAGGGGAGGACATGCGTGAGGTTTTCAAAGATGCGCTTGGTGCACTCAAAGGAAGAATCCCGATGCCTTCTAGCATCATCACTGGGGTTATCACACTTTGGGGAAAATCCCCGGATTCAGTGGCTTTGTTGGATCTCTTGGGGAAGAAGTCGGAATCCGTCTATCGTTCAGGGCCCGAATTCGTCTCATGGGACGGGGACAGCGCGGCCGTTGACTTCATCGCCTCTGCAATTGCTAAAGATTCCTCCCTTGTCGGTCTCCGGTCTTTGCTAGCCATGATAGCAGAGACGCGCAGGATTGGGGGTGTCGGGTCTTCTGTTGCACACCTCGTAGAAGATAAGGACCCTGGTGTTGCCAGAGATGCAACAATTTTGGAGATGTGTCGACCAGAACTTGACGAGAGTGCGGTTCGTCGCATTCTAGAGTCAATCCCGAAGCGGTGGTCGGGTGATTCCGAGACCGTGAGACGGTTCGTCGGAGTCTTCGCCCACCAGCTTATGGCGAGCACCGCTGCTACCAGCTTCCTGGAGATTCTTTGGGAGCAGGTTCCTGCTGAAATGAGTCACGTCAGGCAACAGATTATTGAACTCATGATGACTTTCTTAGGCCAGAGAGTCACTCGCTTAGGAGAGGAGCGAGTCTGGAGGGACATGGAGTTTCCGCCTGGACTCCGCGGAATGCTGATGAAACAATGAATGGGCAGATGGGAATTCTTGGGGCTCCTGCAGCGTTGGCAAGGACCGGCAGTCCCGATGCTAAAGATATGAGGAAAAGCGCCAGCACCTGCTTCACCTGCGCGTCACTGCGTGCCGCCAGGTGAAGCACACCTAGGCCCTGGGAGGGCGGCATTCAGATGTCTATCTGTTTAGGACAGGGTCACCAAAGTTACTAGCTTCTACAAATGTGAGAGGAAAGTCGCTCGACCGAATCCCAACGCCGGCCCGAGCAGTGACATGCGCAAGCGCATACCAGATAAGGCGGCGACAACGGTGCTCGTTATGAGCCGCAGAAGATGTTGTTTATGTTTTGGTCTTGAGGGGGATCACAGCATGGTATTGCATGGCCAGATAGCTCATCTGGACAGGGATCACGAGAACAACGACGAGGACAATTTGGCTTACCTGTGCAACAAGCATCATGCGGTCTACGACTCAAGAAGCCCGCTGAGCAAGAGCATGACTCCTGGCGAGGCCAGGAAATATAGAGAGGAGCTGTATGCATACAACAGGAACCACCTTGGCCTGCAAGACCCTCAGGAGGAAATGGAAATCGTATTGTTGGTGATCGGGCAAGATCCGCCAGTCTCATTCAGAGCCATAAGACGCCACGTGACTTTGATCCGCTGTAGCGAGACAAGGCCTGCACAAACGCAACGGCAATTGGACGAGTTTGTTCGGCTTGGCGTGTTCGTCGAGGTAGGCTCTGAAGAATACATCATGAATGACACTGCGCTGGCCGAATTGAGCAAGGCTCACGATCATGCGACAGAAGAGCCAAGACAACTACCAGAGAGCGAGGCATAACAAGAGCATCCAACGGACAGGGCTAACGCCCTGCGCGCTGATGCTCGCCGTTATGCCACACGATGTTCACTGTAACTCGACTTGAGTGAAAACAGACTGAACCC
Organism: Candidatus Eisenbacteria bacterium; assembly: GCA_026388185.1. NCBI lineage: Bacteria > Candidatus Eiseniibacteriota > Candidatus Eiseniibacteriota bacterium. The sequence continues at coordinate 28,922 of JAPLKG010000002.1, forward strand.
AGAGGCAATGCCCTCTGGATGTCTGGAGGTCAAACTAATGGCTAAGCGTCAAAAGTTCGTCGGCTATGTATCGATCCCTTTCGGGATAAAGCATCGCGATGATTTCACGGAGTTGTATAAGAAGGCAATTTTTGCCTCGACCGCTCTCGTTGCTTCCGGAGAGCCGTCTAACGTATGCCTGTTCCGCGAAGATGAGGAGGAACCTACCCACCTGTACGAGGCACGACATTACCGGCGGTTGGAGCGGTTTGGACGTGCCTCCGTCAAGCCGGAGCGACGTCTTCGGGACGAGATTCAAAGGCATATCATCCTTGCCGACTTCGTAATTGCAGATATTTCTCACCTGAATCCCAACGTAATGCTAGAAGTTGGCTTTGCGCAAGCGATTGACAAGCGTATTATCTATGTCACTCATACTCCAGACCAATTTCCGAGCAACCTTGGCGACCTCAAGCGGCGTTATGATTACAATACTCGCGACCTTTTTACTCTCAAACGAAACTTGTGGCACAAAATCAGCGAAGTCATTGAGGAGGTGAAGCACGAAGACCTGCTCGAGAAGGAACACGGAGGTACAATCGAATACTTCCGAGAACGCAAGAAGGCCGCACTTGAGGATAAGTTCGCGAAGGCTCAGAATGTAATTCAGATATTGACTACTAACCTGATGACAGTTAGCGCCGTATATCTGGTTTCGATTCTTACTGCGATATCGAATGCGAAGAAGGATGGGAGGAAGCTCAAGGTGACCATATTGACTTCCGATCCGACAAACCCATTCATCGAAGCGCGTGCTAATCAGCTGATTGAAAACCTCGATGGATATCGCGGTGAACTGGAAGGTAGTTTGAAAGCTATCGCAGCCAAGCTGCAAAGGGAACCACATTGTAAGATTCTAACATATCGTGAGTTTCCCGTTCAACTCTGGCACCGTATCGATGGAACGATCTATATTGGAGCCCCCTCACTGATTCGCCGCTCACGGGACAACTGTGTATTCGCTGTTTCCGTGGATATTCCCGGAATAAAGGAGACATTTCTTGATCATTTTGCTGAACTTGAAAAGCGAGCTAGAGTCTATGCTCCAGAGAAACACAGGCGCGTGAAGCCGATGTCCACAGGGGGCGATGCAGCCGGAGAAAAGAAAGAAGCCTCGAAGGCTAAGAAGCAGAAGTTCGATTCTAACTCACGGAAGTGACGTTCTAGGTAGCAGCTGAACCCGCAGCCGGATCCGGCTGCGGCTAGTCGCAACGTCACGTGCACAGGATTCGCATGAAGGAAGTGTGAGATAATGCATCGCCACGAGGAGTTTCTTCTGAGAGAGTACGATCTGGCCGCCAAATTGACTTATCACATAGACGATCTGCGCAATAAGCTTACGAGCTTCTTCCTCTCTTTTGCCGCTGCGGCTGGTGCGGCTCTGGTAATCCTGGTGAAGGGGGAGGCGAGGGCGTTTCTCACGAACCAGCGTCTGGGTGTTCTCTGTCTTGGAATCGCGATTCTCGGTGGACTCGTTGTGGGAATACTTGCCCGATGCAGACGTGCACAGATTGAGCATTTTCGTATCATCAACAACGTGAGAGAGTACTTCCTCGGTCGAGATTACGACCTTTGGAACGTTGTGCAGCTGTCAGGTCAGACTCTGCCAGTTCCCAATAGGAGATCGGGGACATTCATGTGGACTGCGCTGATAATGGTCGTGGACAGTTCGCTTGTGTCCCTCAGCCTGTATCTCATCTTGTCCTCGACGTTGGCAAGTTGGTTCTTGGTCACAGGTGCGTTTCTCGTAGCCTGGTTGGTCCTGGATCGGTTATATTTTCGGCTTGCCAGGCCGCCGGAGGAGATCAGATACAGTGCGAGCAATCCACCGGATGGAGCGTGTGAGACGAGAGCACATGCGCGACATCGTTGCACATAACTTGCGGTTGCGCCTGGCCTGGCGAGCGCTATTGTAACGCCGCTTGAGGGGCAAGTGTCGCGCCAAGCTGGCTACGGCACACAATTCAAGTATCTAGTAGCCCGGATATCTTCAGTATGTGCTGCGCCCATAGGTTCGTTTGCCTGGCCACGGTGCGACGGCGCGCTCTGTCAGACCACGTTGTGGCCCAATTCTGCTGCAATTTCGCCAGCTCCACCTGTATCTGCACCAATTGGGCGGCGGTCTCTATTTCCATCTCGGGGACCGGCCACTCTATAAAATACTTGCCCTCTTCAAGTATGCTCTCCACAGTCGCCGAATCGGCATCGTCACGGGCAAACGATCTTACCCCGCTAAGATTGGCCGCGATCCCTCCAAGCCGGATCTGAAGGGGATCAAGCATATAGCGTTCACGGATCAGAAGAAGATCTCTCATACGCCTCTCAGCAAAGCCTGAGCAATCCCACGTAAACGTGCAATCTGAATCACAGCTCACTCCGATGAATAGACGTTGCCGCAGCATCGCCAGGCCTTATGGCGCTAGAAATCGACGGCGCGAGGAAACTCTGCGAACCTGTCCTCGGCGCTGGGAGCTGACAGTCACTGAGTACTTCATCTCCCTCCGACATTCACTGCGGCAACACTTGACTTGTGAGCAGGACAGTGCTACGGTTATGTGAGCGCGCCACAGAGGCGTGGCAAGTTACCCAGGGTTCGTCAAGATACACCGCAGATTCTTGTCACTGTATTGAATTATCTAGTTCGGTGTACTGCATATTAGGTGGCTATAGGCACAGGCGCAGTTACACATAATTTAAGTTAGGTAAGATGGTATAGATAAGATGAAGGAGGTGAGATATGTTGATCTTACCAACTGAATAACATTTCAAATACTATATGGTTTGGAACATAGGAGGATGAAAATGTAATTCTAAATTGTAAAATACCATAAGGCATCATTTGTCATCAGTACTTTCCTTCTATTCTAAAGTTATACATCCAATTTTAGAACAATAGTGAGATCGATGTGCATCATTATGACAAGGAGGATTACATGGCAAATTCAGTCGAAGTTAGTGGTTTCATTTTCAGTATTCTTGATCGAATAGGCACAAAATCCGAGGGAGTTGAATACTACTTGCAGCTACTGGAGAGATATGATTCTTTTGATAACATGAAGAAATATCACATAGAAAAGAAGGCAGAGCCATGGAAAGTAGATGTCAAACTTCAACCCCTATCAGGTTGTATGGTCAAGATAAAGGGATCTATTCTTGAGGAAAATATTGAGTACATCTCGCTAGATAAAATCGGTCCGTAATTGTTTCGAACTATGACAAACTATTGCCATTAGCATGTCTTTCCTTCTAGAACTTCTGTCTTGTAGATGATAAATATAGTATAGATAGTCTATTGCATAAGATAGACAAGCCGCTTTACCCATATGAGGCCTCCCCGCGTCAAGGGGTAGAGTTCGGCCGCGACCGGCGGGGGAGTCGGTCGTAGCATGTGTCAAGATATGGCCTCCTGACTTCGTTTCAGACTGTTGGTGCTGGGCGGTGTCCTGCACCAACCACGTACAGAGGTTCCAGGTTCATCGGACACGCCCTCTGAACCGCTGGCTTTAGGCGCCGGAGCGGGGGAGAAGATCCCCGCGCCAGCCTCAAGAGCCTTACCTTGGATACGCGTTCTTCCTTTTTCTGACCACAAGACGTCAAGACGACCCTCAGGGAAGCATCTAGACCCCAAGCCTTCTTCCTCCCGTCGCCTCGCGCAGGAGTGCACGTGTCATCTCCGACGTTAACTCGCTCGTCACCCCCCAGCTTTCCTCTTGCATCCTCCCGCGCAACAGCGTATTCTTGTTGTTTACATAATCAGACGTGATTTCCTCCGGGACCATTCGCGCAGTGTTTTTCTGCGAGCGCCCAGTCTGAACTGTGTGTTTCGCCCGAAGCATCCCAGCAGAATCGCGGAATTCTGAGAGGGGACCCGACACGTGGCAATCAATCGAACCCCCACCAGGAACAGGCTGCAGGAGCTGAGACCGATCCCGCCCAGACCCGGTGTGTATCTTTTCAAGGACAGGAAAGGGAAGATACTGTACGTCGGGAAGGCCAGGCAGCTTGATTCCAGGGTCAAGAACCATTTCGGGCCCACTTCGGAAGACCCCCGCCACGCCTCGATGATGACCCAGGTAAGAGACGTGGACTACATCGCGACGCAGTCTGAGATCGAGGCGCTCATCCTCGAAGCCAATCTCATAAAGCAGCACAGGCCCAAGTACAACATCAACCTTAGAGACGACAAGCGTTATCCGTTTCTCAAGGTGACCGTGGCGGAGGACTTTCCGAGAATAGTGCTTACGCGCAGGCTCGAGGACGACGGTTCGCGCTACTTCGGTCCCTTCACGGATGTGAAGTCCGTGAGGCAGGGGATAAGGCTTCTGCGCGGCGCCTTCAGGCTGAGGAGCTGCCCCGGCGACGAGCCCGGAAGGCTCAAAGACCGGGAATGCCTGGACCACCAGATAAAGATTTGCTCCGCGCCTTGCACGATGAGGATAGACAAAGAGGGCTACAGGTCACTCGTGAACGAGCTTCTCATGTGTCTTTCGGGGCAGAGCGAGGACGTTATCCATGGCGTCAAAGAAGAAATGAAGAAGGCCTCCGATGAGAGAGACTACGAGAAATGCACGAGGCTCAGGGATCGCATCGGAGCAATAGAAAGCGCCCTGAGAAGGCAACACGTTTTTGTGCTCAGGGCTTACGACTCCGATGTCTTCGGTCTCGCGAGACACGGAGACCTCGCCGCAGTTGTGATACTCAAGGTGAGAGAGGGGAAGGTGCTCGGGAAGGAGGCGCTGGTCCTCGAAGGCGTGGCGGCGAGGAGCGACGAGGAGATGCTTTCCTTTGTGATGTCGCAGTATTACCTGAACGCGGCTGTGATTCCGAAGGAGATACTCCTGCCCGTTTCTCTCGAGGGCGAGGAGGCCGTGGTCAAGCAATGGCTCTCCGAGAGGGCGGCGAAAGAGGTCGAGCTCAGAGCGCCGAAGAGGGGAGAGGGTGCTGCGCTTGAGAGGATGGCGAAGGACAACGCGGTACTCGCGCTGGAGGAGTCGAGGATAGCGAGCGGCGAGAAGCTGGAGAAGGTGGCGCCGGAGGTCGGCGAGCTTCAGGAAGCGCTTGACCTACCGGCCCTTCCCGCGAGGGTGGAGGCCTTCGACATATCGCAGATGGGAGGCCGGCAGGCCGTCGCTTCGGTGGTCGTGTTCCACAACGGTCAGGCGAAGCGCTCAGAGTACAGGCGCATGAGAATCAAGGGCGTCGTGGGGCAAGACGATTTTCACATGATGGAAGAGGTCGTGAGAAGAAGGCTGGAGCGACTCTTGAGAGAGAAGAAGCCTCTTCCCGATTTCATTCTCGTGGATGGCGGAAAGGCTCAGATAAGCGCGGCGGTCAAGGCGATCAAGGCGGTGGAGCGCGTCGGCGGCGTAGAGCTTGCGATAGCACAGGCCGGCGCGGGGCAGCCTAGCGCGCGGCAGCTTGGTGTGATCGGGCTGGTCAAGGGTAAAGAGGAGCTCAATTTCTCGTGGCGCGAAGCGAGCCTGCAGCTTCCGCTCACGTCGAAGGCGCTTCGGCTTCTTCAGAGGATGAGGGACGAGGCGCACAGATCGGCGATCATGTACCACAGAAAGCTACGCACAAAGGCGACCATTCGGTCGGAGCTGGATGGAATAGAAGGAATAGGCAGGGAGAAGAGAAGGGCGCTGCTCAGGCATTTCGGCTCGGTGCAGAGCATAAGGGCCGCGTCGGTAGAGCAGATTCGTAGTGTCGACGGCATAGGACCGGCTCTGGCCGCGAGAATTGTCGAAGAGCTTCGCGGGGGCGCCACGCAGAGCAACGCACGCGGAGTGCGTCCCGGAGCAACGCAGACCACTCAAGAGCTTCGCGGAGGCGCGACCCGCAAAGGAAGCTCCCAGCGCTCGGCCGGAGACAGCCGGAGTGCGACCGCCCCGACCCGCAGGTGACGCGCGGGCCCAGAGGCAGTGAGCGAGAAGGCGTGGGCTGAGAAGGAGGAACCGGTATGGAGATTCTCAGGTATTCAACTATTGAAACCCCGTTTGGAACCGTCTGGTTTGCAGGAAGTCCGGCAGGCTTGAGCTTTCTTCTCCTGAGATACTTCAACGAGCGCCGCGTGGCTCAGGAATTGAGAAAGACTCGGAACAGAAAGATGATTAGGGACGACAAGTCACTTCGCCGCGTCGCAAACCAATTGACGCGATACTTCCAGGGAGAGAGGGTTCCGTTTGATTTCGATCTCGACCTCTCCACTGGAACGAAGTTTCAACAATCAATCTGGAAAATAGCCCGGAAGATCCCTTACGGGACCATGGTCTCTTACAAGAAGATTGCCCGTGACTACGGAAACACGCTTTGTGCGCGGGCGGTGGGTAACGCGCTTGGGGCAAATCCGATTCCGATAGTGATTCCCTGTCACAGGGTCATCAGGGCGGACGACAGCCTCGGGGGCTTCTCCAGCGGCGTGAAGTGGAAAGAGAGACTGATAGCGTTGGAGAGGGGCCAGGGGGACATCAAGTTCGGCGAGCCAAGATGAAAGAAATACTTCTAAAGAAGATAGTCGTCGGAAATTTCGAGACGAACTGCTACGTGGTGGGCTGCGCAATCACGAGGGAGGGACTCGTCGTGGACCCGGGCGCGGACGCCGACGCAATCCTCCAGGCGATAGAGGACATGAATCTGAAGATTGTGGCGATTGTGAACACTCACGGACACGCCGACCACATCGCGGCGAATCAGGACATCAAGTCTGCCACTGGAGCCGAGCTTCTCATCCACGAGCGCGACTCTCGCATGCTCGAGGACGCCGTGATGAATCTCTCGGCAATGTTCTCGTCTCCCGTTCTATCTCCGCCGGCGGATAGATTTCTGAAGGAGGGGGACGCGGTGAAGGTGGGAAGCATATTGCTGGACGTCATCCACACTCCGGGGCACACGGAAGGCGGGATCAGTCTCGCGGGTCAGGGGTTTGTTTTCTCAGGCGACACGCTGTTTGCAGGGTCCGTCGGCAGAACCGACTTTCCGGGAGGATCGTTTAATCTTCTCGTTGAATCCATCAGGGTCAAGCTCATGTGTCTGCCGCCGACCACAACCGTCTTTTCTGGCCACGGTTCAAACACAACTATTGGTGATGAGAGGAAGAATAACCCATTTCTATGAGACTAAGATGAGACGAATCTCTATGACACGAAAATCGACTCCCGACGACAGTAAGAGCATTGGGCGCACGCGCAAGGCGAGCGAAGGCAATGCCGCCACGGACGTGCTCGACCGCAGGCACCGCAATCCCGGAGGCCGTTGGCGCGCCTCAAGCACGACCGGCTCGAAACAGACCGAGGCGCTGCTCGAGAGCTTCAGGCAGTATCTTCTGCTCGAGCGCAGGCTGGCTGGCAACACGGTTGAGTGTTACGCGGGAGACCTCCGGAGGTTCTTGCGAGCTATGGCGGCCAAAGGGAAGCTTCCGGCCGAGGCGAAGAGGACACACGTGGCGGAGTATCTTTCTTCACTCACAAGAAAGGGTTTTGACCCTTCCTCCGTGGCGCGCAATCTGTCGTCCGTCCGCGCTTTTTATTCATACCTCATCGGGGCCGGGCTCACCGTGACGAACCCGACCGAGCTTCTGGAACGGCCGAGGCTGTGGAAGAGACTGCCGCAAACCCTGAGTGTGGACGAGGTAAAGGAGCTGCTCTCGCAGCCTGACTGTTCGACCCCGCTCGGCCTCAGGGACAAGGCCATGCTCGAGTTCATGTACGCGACCGGGTGCCGGGTGTCCGAGCTGCTGACGACCACGGTTCAGGGTGTCGACCTGGAGGAACGCCAGTTCAGATGTCTCGGAAAGGGAGGAAAGGAGCGATTGGTACCGGTTGGCTCCCCCGCCTGCAGGGCGATCGGCGAGTATCTGCGGACGAGCAGGCCTGCTTTGGCCAAGGGCAAGGGTTCGGGATTCCTTTTCTTGAACGCGCGGGGACGAAGGCTCTCGCGCATGGGTTTCTGGAAAATCCTCCGCAAGTATTGCCTCCAGGCGAGGCTCCGCATAACGCCGAGCCCGCACGTCCTGAGGCATTCGTTCGCCACCCATCTGCTCGAAGGTGGCGCGGATCTCAGGGTGGTCCAGGAGCTGCTCGGCCATTCGTCCATCTCGACCACTCAGATTTACACCCAGGTGGACCGTGAATACCTGAGGAGCGTTCATTCGCGTTTTCATCCCAGGGCGACCGTTCCGTCGCACAAAGGTGGATGAACCCAGAGGAGGAGCACGCCCTACAGCGACCAGGGATCACAAAGAGTAACTACTTGCTTAGCTGAACCAAAGGTAGCTGAACCCAGAGGAGGAGAAGGGTGAAGAGTCAAACCAAAGTCGTTCTTTTCTGCGGCCTGGCGGCGCTGGCAACACTTGCTTCGTCTCTTTGCGTGGCCGGCCCCATCTTTGAAGAAAGGGGAACTCTGACCGTTGGCGCGCAGGTGCAGCAGTGTTTGTTGGTGGGGGACGCGCCCCCGACCGACGATTTTGACAGCGGAACCGGCTTCGCCATGAGGCTCAGGTACTACCTCGGTAACAACAGGGCGTTCGGTATCTCGTTCGAGAGTCAGGTGTTCGACGCTGTGCCCGCCCCGGTCAGCGACGATCAGCCGAGGGGATTCAAGGACGCCATCGTCATGGCGGACTATCTATTCTACTTCGACAGAGAGAGCAGCCTCTCGAGATACGTCGTAGTCGGCCTGGGCCTCCATCACCCCGGCAGGGACTACAGAAGCGGTAGCGAGGTGGGGCCGGACGGCCTTGCGGCGTCCCTCGGAGGCGGATTGGAGTACTTCTTCCACAGGTCGACGTCAGTCGATGTCTCAGTGAGAGGATACGGTCTCTTCGGTCAGGGAGACGGGCTTTTGGGCAGTGTGGAGGCCGCTGTAGGCATGAACTTCTACATAATGAATTAGGGGCGCAGTCGCAAAGACGGCGTGTCCGGTTCTGTGTGGCCTGGACAAAGAGCCGGAGAGTCGGATAGTCGGAGGGAGCGCGATCGAAATTGAGCAGCCAGGAATTTGCGGTCGGAAATAGAGTAGTACACAGGCTCTTCGGCGAGGGCCTCATCGTCGAGGTGCGTAAGGGAGTGCTCCACGACGTCCTCGAGGTCGTGTTTGCCTGCGGAGTCAAGCGAATAGTCTCCACGTATCCGCTCGTGGAGACGAAGGGAGCCGCCGCAAGACCTGATGGCGCCGCCGCCGGAACGCCCGACGCGCAGCAGGCTTCCACCGAGGAGAAATCCGCAACGCTGGGCGAGGCTTTGGCCGTCGTTGCCGCGAAGGAATGGGGAGGGGCGGAGTTGCTCGAGTGGGACGAGGGTTGCACGGAGGTACTCAAGGCCTACACCGAGGGGAGGCGTGATTCTCCTCAAGACTTCTCTCTCCGCATGGAGGCCGAACACTTCGCACTGGACAAGGGATTCACCCAGCTCGTGGCTTTCCAATACGTGAGGGAAGTGGACCGGCATGCCCATCAAGTCTCGGCGTGTCTCAAGGTCTTGAGGGAACTGGGTGGAAGAGTGCTGCTCGCCGACGAAGTCGGCCTTGGCAAGACCGTCGAGGCGGGCCTCGTTCTCAAGGAATATCTGCTGAGGGGGCTCGTGAAGAGGGCTCTCATCCTGGTTCCCGTTTCGCTTCTCACCCAATGGAGGGAGGAGCTGTGGAACAAGTTCATGCTCAGGACAACCGTGGCGACGGGGCCGGACGACTGGGGCAAGGGAGCGCTGGTCATAGCTTCCATCGACAGCGCAAAGGGCTTAAGGAACAGAGAGAGTGTGTGCGGGCAGGTTTTCGACCTCCTGATCGTGGACGAAGCTCACAGGTTGCGCAATCACAAGACCGTGGCCTGGAAGTTCGTGCACAGTCTGGACGTCAAGTACCTGCTGCTCCTCACGGCCACGCCCGTGCAGAACGACCTGAGAGAGCTTTTCAATCTCGTCACCCTGTTGCGGCCCGGCACGCTGGGCACGTACCGCTCGTTTCGCAGACAGTTCATGGTGAGGGGCGACAAGAGACTGGCTAAGAACACGCACAGCCTGAGCAGGCTTCTTTCGGAAGTCATGGTTCGCACGTCGAGAAGCCAGGCCGAAGTGCCGTTCACAAAACGCATCGTCCAGAATATCTCCTTTCAACTGTCCGAGGAAGAAAGGCGTCTCTACGACGCCGTCTCAGACCTCGTGAGGGAAATGCTCGGACCCGAAGAAACCAACATTGAGAGACAGTGGTACTTCACGCTTCTCGTGCTGCAGAAGGAAATAGGCAGCAGCAGCTTTGCCGCCCTACGCACGCTCGAGCGGATTTGCTCGAACCCGGTCTACAAGGCGGCCAGAGACAGGTTTATCGTCCTCTACGATATAGCCCGCTCCATCCAGCACAACGCCAAGTGTGAAGGCCTGCTCAGGCTTCTGGAACAGAAGAAGGAGCGGGTCATCGTTTTCACGCAGTTCAGGAGCACGCTCGAGTACTTGAGGAAGGTCCTCGAGAGCACGGGGACCTCCGTGTCTGTTTTTCACGGGAGCCTGCCGGCGGCCGAGAAGGACGAGGCTATAAATAGTTTCAGGCGCTCGACTCAAGTGCTCTTGAGCACCGAGGCAGGCGGCGAGGGCAGAAATCTCCAGTTCTGCAGAAAGGTGGTCAACTACGACCTGCCGTGGAATCCCATGCGCGTGGAACAACGAATCGGGAGAGTACATCGGCTCGGTCAGAAGCACGACATTCAAATCTTCAACTTCACGACGGAAGACACCGTCGAGTCCTACGTGCTCGAGATACTGCACAAAAAGATAAGCATGTTCGAGCTCGTCGTCGGCGAAATGGACCTGATTCTTGGAAATATGGACGACAAGCGTTCCTTCGAGGAGATGGTCTTTCACATATGGGCAACGTCGAGAGACAGTGAGGAGGTAAAGCGCCGTTTCTCTTCCTTCGGCGCAAGACTGCTCTACGCAAAGAACAGATACGAGAAGGTCAAGGATCTTGACAGCAAGATCTTCGACGTCGAGTCCGGGAGAAACACGAAATGATCTTCGAGCAGGGAAGACTGGAGGATTTCGCGCGCAGGTTCCTGACACAGAGGGGAGCCACGGTGGCGCCCGCTGGAAAGGACTTGCTGGAGGTCAAGCTCGGGCCCCGTCTGAGGGAGAAATTCAAGCGGGAGGGGTTGCTCCTGGCGTTCTCGGAGGAAGCCGCCACTCAGGTCCAAGAGGCCGAGCTTGCTACGCCCGGAAGCTACATTTTTTCTCAACTACTTTTCCTGGCGCGAGAGAAGGGCGTGGCCTGCAGGACCGTTGCGACCGAGAAGACGAAGAGCCCGACGTCGTTTCTGAAGCAGATGCAGTTCAAGGATTTTGGTGTTGAGATTGTCGACAGGGAAAGCTATCATCATGCCTTTATCAGATTCCATTTCTTGATCTCGTACCGTAGCGTCGATTCGACGCACGAAATTAGAAGCGTTCTCTACGACACTGCTCTCAAGAGAGTGTCCCCCGAAGCCGACGGTTCCTGGGAGCGCATGCAATTCGAGAGCGCGACGCCGAAGGGGGAGTGCCTGCCCTCCGTGGGGCACGAAGCTCTGGCCGCGGCCCTGGAGGAGACCTGCTCGTACCTTATTGCACGGATCAAGCACAAGGTGTTCGCCCTGAAGGCGCGAAGCAACGGCCTTCTTGAGACCGAGCTCCAGAGGCTTGAATCTTACTACAGGCAACTCATAGAGGAACAACACTGTCCGTCGGCGGAGGCCGGCGAAAAGAACATCGAGACCAGGGAGCGCGTCGAGAATTGTAAGCGCGAATGGCAAAGAAAGGCGTCCACCGAAGCAATACGTTTTCGACCGAGAGTCAGGTTTTCATTGATCGGCCTGGAAGAGATCTGTGTGCCGAGAAGTCTTCTGACTCTCAGGGTCAACGCGCACCCATTCACCGAGTTCTACGGGGTTTTTGATCATGCTTCGGGGACGGCCAAGGGGGCCTTCTGCCAGGGCTGCAATGAGCTTTCGATGGCGATGAGCCTGGACGGGTCGGGCGGCGTACTGTGCACAAACTGCGCTGAAATCCCCGCCTCTTTCTGATATAATGTCTGGCCTGGGTGGCGCACCAGGAATCGTGCCCCAGGGACGAAGCGGAAACCAGTGGTTGGCTACTACAAGAGGAGGTAGGCAACTTGCCCAAGAAAAGACACAGGATAACACGCAGGGAGATGAGAGAGGATTCTCTCGTGACGTTCTCTCTCAAGGCGGCTGACTTCGTGAAGAGAAACGCCAGGGTTCTCGCGATCGTCGCCCTCATCGCGGCGGCCTCGATCATAGTAGTCTTCATGATGACGCGCGACAGAGCAAAGGCCGAGTCTGAAGCGGAAGTGTTGCTTGCACAGGCCAACAAGGAACTCTGGAGGGGAAACTCGCCCGAGGCCGTTAGCCTCTACGACGAGCTGCTTGACAGATACGCCGGGACCAAGAGCGGCAAGAAAGGTCTCTTGTTCAAAGGCGATGCTCTGCTGGATGCCGGCAAGTACGACGAAGCCATGGACAGCTACGAGAAATTTCTGGCGAAGGAAAGGAAGGACGAGCTTCTTCGTTCCTCGGCAAAGAAGGGAATCGCCACGGTCCTCGAAGACAAGGGTGAGTTCGCAAAGGCTGCCGAGGTGCACACCGCACTTGGCCTGAAACTCGAGGGAAACGACGCGGCCCAGGAGCTCATGAGCGCTGCACGCTGCTACACTGCGGCCTCCATGTATGGACAGGCGATAGAGCTCTACGAGAAGGTAATCTCGCGGCACCCCGACTACTGGGGTGTGGAACAGGCCAAGGTCTATCTTGAGGAGCTGCGCACCAAGCTCAAGCTGGCCGGGCTCAGCTCGAGCCCGGAAGGGAAGGGTGCCGTCCCGCAGAGTACAAAATAGTCATGCCCTTCGTCAGATGGACCCCCAAATGGACCCCGGGCATTCTGAACTTTTCTTGTTTCAACAACTGAGGGGAGCCAATCAGTATGTCAGCTAAGACTGTCCATCTTGCCATTGTGTGGCATATGCATCAACCGATGTACAAGGACCCCAGAACCGGTGTCTACGTCCTTCCCTGGGTCCGACTTCACGCGTCAAAGGACTACGCTGACATGGTGCGCGTGCTCCGGAAGTTTCCCGACGTGCGAGTGACGTTCAACCTTGTTCCCTCTCTCATGGAACAGATTGAAGAGTACGCTCGCAACGAAGCAAAGGATTACTTCCTCGAAATCTCGAGGAAGGCCCCCGAGTCCATGTTCAACGCCGAGAAACTCTTTCTCCTCAAGAACTTCTTCCCGGGACACATGAAGAAGGTGGCGGATCGATATCCTTATTACTACAGGCTCTATCGCAAGACCGTCTCCCTGCAGGAAGCGCTGGCGCGAAAAGAGGGATTGGCAAAATTCACGGCACAGGATTTTCTTGACCTGCAGGCTCTGTTCAATCTTGTGTGGCTGGATCCTTCGTATCTTCAAGATCCCGACTTGGCCGGTATAGCTTCGAAGGCTTCCGGCTTCAAGCCCGAGGAAAGGGACGCCATCCTTGCCAAGCAGCTTGCCGTCACGGCGAACGTGCTGCCGGCGTATCGAGAGGCTCTCTCGAGGGGCCAGATTGAACTCTCGTGTTCTGCCTACTATCATCCGATACTGCCTCTCTTGTGCGACGTCTCGGTTGCGCGTGAGGCCATGCCCGACGCGGCGCTCCCGAAGTCCCAGATCAAGTGGCCTGAGGACGCTCTCGCGCAGCTAACGCAGGCCACGAGTTACTATGAACGGCTATTCGGCAGTGCGCCTCGGGGTCTCTGGCCGTCGGAGGGAGGCGTGAGCGAGAAAACACTCGGACTGGCCAGGAAGGCGGGTTTCGAGTGGGCCGCAGCGGACGAGGACATCCTGGCGAGGGCCAAGGACGTGGCGAGAGGCGGAAAACGCGAGGTCAGGAGTTTCCTGTACGCACCTTACCGGTTCGACACACCGTCGGGTCCAATATCCGTGGTGTTCCGCGACAAGGTCCTCTCCGACTTGATCGGCTTCACTTACATGAACTGGACCACAAAGGCGGCAGTGGGGGACTTCATGCTGCGCCTGGCGCGCGTTGCCGAACGCTGGCAGGAACCCGATCCGCTCGTCACGGTCATACTGGACGGTGAGAACTGCTGGGAGTTTTACGAGAACGACGGGCAGGACTTTCTTGAGCTCTTGTACGAAAGGCTCTCTTCCGAGCCCGGCATCAAGACGACCACAATAAGTGAATACCTCGAACGCTTCCCGGCCTCCAGGAAATTGGAGGCCGTGCCGGCAGGTTCGTGGATTGACAGCAACTTCAGGATATGGGTAGGGCACGTCGAAGACAATATCGCGTGGGATCTTCTGGCGGACGCCCGCAACGCTCTGAACGATTACGCGCAGTGTCATGCGAGTCTTGAAGAAAGTGAGCCGGTAAAGGCTGCGTGGCGGGAAATCTACATCGCGGAAGGAAGCGACTGGTTCTGGTGGTACGGGGACGACAATACGTCGGCATTCGATCTCCAGTTTGACGCGCTTTTCAGGAGCCATCTGATAAAGGTCTACGAATTGCTCGGTCTTGAAGTGCCTTCTCAGCTTTATTCTCCCGTGATCGGAGCGGCCGGCACAAAGCCCCACGCCATGGCGGCGCCGCCTGCGGGGTTTCTGAAGCCTAGCATCGACGGAAAGATCACGGACTACTACGAGTGGCAGTTGGGCGGATACTGCGACCTCTCCAAGAGCGGCGGCAGCATGCGTCAGGCACTCAGCGTCGTGCGGGCGCTCTATTACGGCTTCGACCTGAACAACCTCTACGTCAGGGTGGACACGACCACGAAACCCGATTCACAGGAGTTTTCTGAAATAACTCTCGTGTTTGAGGTGGCGGCGCCCGTGAGGGTGAGGATCAAAGTGCGACTCGGCCCCGATGGACGCGCAGAGCCTCGCGTTTCGGTTGAAAAGAGAGTCGATTCCACGTGGGAGGCTATTCCGGCGTCCGTAAGATGGGCACTTGCGGACATAGTCGAATTTGCGATACCCTTCGCAGACGCAGGGCTTTCCCCGGGCAGGAGAGTGGATGCAGTCTTGCTCGTGTTCAGAGAAGGCATGGTGATAGAAAGCTGGCCGGCCCAGGAGAAGCTTGCCTTCCTGGTTCCGTCTGATGACTTTGAGAGTAGTATATGGACTGCGTGATGTCTGAGGCCGCGTCACGTCTGACATCCGGGTGGCCGTCGTGTGTCTTTGTTTGTCTCTGATCCGACTTGTCCAACGGAGGTAAAAGGTGAACGAACAACTTGAACCGAAAGAACAAGTTGAACCAAAAGAGGCGCGACTCCTTGCAGCAGCGTCCTACGTCTTGTTCCTGTGTTTTCTACCGCCGCTCCTTATCAAAGAGAACGGCTTCGCGATGCATCACGCCAGACAGGGATTCCTCCTTTTCTTCGTGGAAATCGTCCTCTCAATATTGGTCTACATCGTAGAGCACTCCATAGGCCTCATCCCGATTCTCGGCTTCTTGATCGTGGTCCTTCTCAAGTTTGCGACCGGCATCGCCATCCTACTGGTGGTCGTCATAGGTATCGTCAAGGCAATCTCCGGTCAGACCTGGACAATTCCTTTCGTGGGGGAGTACAGCTCCAAGGTCCCGTTCTAGGCGATGTTCTAGGCGGCCGCAGGCTCTTGCGCACGTGCCGGATCCAGCCGTCCACGTCGCGCGCACGATTCCGGCCGTCAGAGCAACAAATTGCACGACTGCCAAGCGCCTCACAGGGTACGCATGACGTAGCCACGGGCGGGCCGGAGTGCCCGCCCGGTGGCGGCGTAGGCCTCGCTGCTCATACCGCATCCAGCTTGGGACTCGAACCCCTTCCCCGGCGCCCGATTTCTATGTCGCATAATACCTATTATGTAAACCTACTAGTCCAAAGCCTTCTAGCGGCCTCATTCCGCCCGCGCCGAGCACGATCCGATCAGCTCGACTCAGCCTGTAGCTCGCCACCTTACCCGGTAACTCATCTTGTCACTATGTTGAGTAGTTTACCCTGGACGTGGAAGGTTTCCTTTATGTCCTTGTCCTTCAGGTGCTGGGAGACCTTGGGATCCTGCTTCGCAGCCGTCTCGATTTCGTCTCTGGGCGTCCCCGCGGCCAGCGTGAGCCTGGCGCGCACCTTTCCGTTCACTTGGACGACCAGCAGGTAGGTCTCCTCAGTCAAGGCGTCCTCGTCCCATTCGGGCCACGGCTGGAGGAAGACGCTCCCGGGCGCGGCTCCTGCGGGCGCCAGCCAGCCGCCTGGTTTTGCGCCCCTAACGCGGGCTGATGCGGGCAGCTTTAGCCAGAGCTCCTCGGCAATGTGAGGAGTCATGGGCGAAAGCAGGACGACGAGGGCTCGCATGGCCTCGTCTACGACGTCATCCTGCCTCTCGGAGGCTTCGCCTCGAATGTAAACGGTTACGGCATTACTCAGTTCCATTAAAGCACTTACGGCCGTGTTTTGATGGAACGTCTGAAGGTCAAGCGACACCTTCTTTATGGTTTGGTGGACCTTTCGCCTGAGCGCCACGGAACCGGGGGTGGGGGCACCGCCGGGTTTTCTCTTGCCTTCGGAGGCGTAGTAGTTCATGACGAGGCTCCATAGCCTCCCCAGGAACCGGTGGGCGCCTTCGACTCCCCTCTCCGTCCATTCCACGTCCCTGTCGGGAGGGCCGATGAAGAGAGTGTAAAGCCTTGCCGTATCCGCGCCGTAACGTCCAATAAGATCCTCGTTGCTCACGACGTTGCCCTTTGACTTGGACATTTTCGCGCCGTTCATGCAGATCATGCCCTGCGTAAAAAGGCGCCTGAACGGCTCGCCAAAATCGAGTCGCCCTGCGTCCCTCAAGGCCTTCGTGATGAATCGAGAGTACATGAGGTGCAGGATGGCGTGCTCGACCCCGCCGATGTAGAGGTCCACGGGCAGCCAGCGGTTGACCAGTTCTCGACTGAAGGGATGTGTCGCATCCCGGGGTGTCGGATAGCGCAGATAGTACCAACTCGAATCTACGAAAGTATCGAGCGTGTCGGTTTCCCTGCGGGCAGGTCCGCCGCACTTGGGGCACGTCGCCTTGAGAAAATCGCTCCTCTTCAAAAGCGGCGACTTTCCGTCCGGCTCGAACTTCACGTCCTCGGGTAGAATCACCGGCAAGTCCGATTCGGGCACCGGCACCACGGAACATTTCTCGCAATAGACGACGGGTATGGGCGTCCCCCAATATCGTTGACGCGACACGAGCCAATCTCTGAGCCTGAAGCGCACTGCTCTCCGGCCAATCCCCTTGTCCTCCATGTACGAGGCTATCCTGTCACGCGCCTCGTCGCTCGGAAGCCGAGAGAACTGCCCGGATTCTACGAGCATTCCATCCTCTTCGTAGGCCTCAGAGAGCTTCTCAGGCCGGTCTTTGCCGCTCGGTACGATCACTTCCTTCACGTCGAGACCATATTTGTGTGCGAACTCAAAATCCCTTTGGTCGTGAGCCGGAACGGCCATGACGGCGCCCGTTCCATATTCCACGACGACGTAGTTCGCGATCCAGATCGGAATTCTTGCCCCGGTCATGGGATTCGTGGCATAGAGTCCGGTGAAGACGCCCAACTTTTCCTTGGCGGGTTCCCATCGTCGCGCCAGGTTCTGCTCTCTTACCTTCTCGACGAAACTCCTGAGCTCATCGTCGTGCGTGCTACCCAGCACCCGGTCGAGTAGCCCGTGCTCGGGAGCAAGAACCATGTATGTGGCGCCGTAGATCGTGTCGTGTCTTGTCGTGAAGCAGCTTATCTTCCCGCCGGACTCCAGCGGGAAGTCTATGTCCACGCCTTCGCTTCTGCCGATCCAGTTGCGCTGCATGAGCTTCACCTTGTCCGGCCATTCGGTGAGCTCATCCAGCCCGTCAAGAAGTTCTTGAGCGTACGCAGTGATCTTGAAGAACCACTGCGCGAGTTTCCTCTGAGTGACCTCAGTCTCGCATCGTTCGCACGCGCCGCCAATTACTTGTTCGTTGGCCAGCACCGTGCCGCACTTGGGACACCAGTTTGCAGCAGCCTCCGCCTTGTAAGCCAACCCCGCCCTGTAGAGCTCCAGGAAGAGCCAGTGCGTCCACTTGTAGTAGCCTGGTTCGCACGTCCTGACCTCCCTGCTCCAGTCAAAACCCGTGCCCCACTGCTCGAATTGGCTCTTCATCGCCCTAATGTTGGTCCGGGTCCAGTCCG
Organism: Candidatus Eisenbacteria bacterium; assembly: GCA_026388185.1. Classification (NCBI taxonomy): domain Bacteria; phylum Candidatus Eiseniibacteriota; species Candidatus Eiseniibacteriota bacterium. The sequence goes on from JAPLKG010000002.1 coordinate 47,171, forward strand.
CGGGGTGAATGCTCCTCTCGATTGCGGCGTTCTCGGCAGGCAGTCCGAACGCGTCCCAGCCCATTGGCCTGAGGACGTCGTACCCCTGCATGATCTTCATCCTGGCAACCGAGTCGCCCAGGATGTAATTTCTGCCGTGACCCGCATGGAGCTCGCCCGACGGATATGGAAACATGTCCAAACAGTAGAATTTCTGTTTCGAATTGTCGAACTTTGCCTTGAAAAGCCCGATCTCGTCCCAGTAGTGCCGCCACCTGGCTTCTATTCTTTCAAAGTCGTAGCTACTCATGAGGCCCAATTCTCCCCACGGTTACCCCTTTCCCTCACGCGCAAGCGTTAATTGACGCAGAGCCTCCTGCCCGACCCACTTGGCCGAAGCCCTCTCCTGCAGCCTCTTCAGTACATCGACGCCCTTTCCCCTTTGACCCGAGGCCAAGAGGGAAAGACCGTAGAAGAGTTGCGCTTCGTCAATCCGTTCACTACTCTTGAAGCGGCTCGAGAACTTCGCCAACTCGCTCACAGCCGACTCGTAGCTGCCTTGCTTGAAACGACAAACCGCAAGATTCAACGTGGCGTCGGCCTTCCTCTTTTGACTTGGGTCTCTTACTATTTTCTCGAGTATCTTCGTGGCCTCCTTAAACTGACCCTTCGCCATCAGTTCGTCGGCGTACAAGTAGCCCATCTCAACGTCACCGGGGTTCTTCTTGTGTTTCTCGGCGCGTGCGTCAAGCGTTCCCTTGTCATTGAGGATGCCGTCAAGGGCGGCGTCCAGCACCGCGGCCGTCACGTAACCGTAGATTCTCTTTATCTCGATTCCGTCTCTCGAAAGAAAAACAATAATGGGATAGGCGCTGATTCTGAACTGGCGGGCCAGTTGCCTTTCTCTTTCGGCATTGATCTTGAGGCAGACAAAATCCTTGGCCGACCCGATGACGCTTGGGTCGGTGTACGTCTTGGCGTCAAGCACCTTGCAGTAGTGGCACCACAGGGTGTAGAAGTCTATCATCACCGGTTTCCGTTCGATTCTCGCGCGTTCAAGACCCGTCGAGTAATCATACATCCAGTCTATTCCGCCGGTAGCGGCGAAAACCCGGGTCGATGTGGCAATCGCGAGAAGAACCATCGTCAGAAACAAACGATTCTTCAATTCTCCCCTCCTCTTTTAGGCGCTTGCTAGGCTTGCCTGGGCTCTCGATTCTCCAGGTACCTCACGGCAGACATCGCAGCCACCGCACCGTCACCAACCGCGGTCGATATCTGCCGCAGACTCTTACGCCTAACGTCTCCGGCGGCAAAGATACCTCGGACCGACGTCCCCATGTCCTCGTCGGTGACCACATAGCCTCTCTCGTCGCATCTGACGGCACCGCGCAGGAACTCTGTGTTGGGATAAAGGCCCACGTAAAGAAATACACCGGAGACGGCTATTCGTCTCACTACGCCGCTATTCAGGTCTCTCACTTCGACGGCCTCCACGCCCTCCGAGCCGACTATCCTCTCCACCACCGAATGCTTGACCAACTCTATTTTCTCGTTGCCCACGACACGCTCCACGAGCAACTTGACCGCTCTGAACTCATCCCTCCTGTGCACCAGGTACACTTTCCTGCAAAATCTTGTGAGAAAGAGCGCTTCGTCAAGTGCGGAGTCGCCACCTCCCAAAACTGCTACTTCCTGGTCCTTGAACAAAGGGCCGTCGCACGTGGCGCAGTATGACACCCCCTTACCGAAAAACTCTCGCTCTCCCGGGACTCCAAGTTCCGCCGACCTCGCTCCCGAAGCGACTATCAGAGCCGCCGACCGCAGCGATCCGACCCCGCCTTCCACGACGATCTCGCCCCCCGCCAACGACACGCTCTCCACTTCTTGACTCACGATCTCGAGCCCGAAGGAGCGTGCCTGCTTCTCCATGCGCCGGCAGAGCTCAATTCCCGAAATCGGATCTTCAATTCCCGGGTAATTCTCCACCCTGGCAGTGAGCGCCGCCTGGCCTCCGGGAGAGAGCCTCTCGAAGCAGCAAACACGGACTCTGGCTCGGGACGCGTACAGTCCCGCAGTCATACCTGCGGGTCCGGCGCCAATGATTAGCATTTCATAGTTAGTGGACATTAGGGGCTCTTGGCGGGAAGAAGCTTAAGCCTGGTGCCGTGAACCGATCCTTTGAATAACCTTCAACCCTTGAGAACGGCATCGAGTCTCTTCTCAAGTTCACCTTTCGGAACGGCTCCTATCACTTGGTTCGCCACGATCCCGCCCTTGAAGATCAAGAGTGAAGGGATGCTTCTAATGCTGTATCTCGACGCCAGGGATTGATTTTCATCTACATTGACCTTGCAGACCTTTACTCTGCCGGCGTACTGCTGAGCGATTTCTTCGACAGAGGCGGCGATCATCCTACACGGCCCGCACCACTCAGCCCAGAAGTCAACCATGACCGGAGTGATTGACTTGAGTACTTCACTTTCGAAATTCGATTCGGTCACTTCCAGCGGCTTGACTTCTGCCATCTGTTCCTCCATGAGTTGCCAACGGGACGGACTGGAATCGTCTGGGTGAACCCGCAAGAGTCACAATACCCTACGTAACCCTATCTTGTCAACTCGTTTATCAGAAGCTCTATGGCAAGTTCGGGCTCGAGAACGCCCGTCTTGATCCCTCTCTCTGTCTCGTAAAGAAATGAGATTGCCTGGCACATTTCTGATTCGTTGAACCTGCGGGCCAACTCTCCCACCACGGCATTGTCCCTCCACGCCACTCTCTCGACTCCCGAACCCCCGGATGCCGTGAGAGCGTCGCGAAACGACCTGTTGAGCATCCACAGCAACACGGTCGGTTGAATACCGGCATCCAGGCATCTCGCGGCTTGCGTGTGGGCAGCATCCCTATCTGCGGCCGCCACCGCCATCCTGAAGCTGTTAGTGGACCCGACGGACGCGGCGCCGCCGACCAGGGAAACGTGCTCTGCCGTGATCTCCTCGCAGTTGCAGGCAACTGCCCCCGCCTTCTCAAGGATGTTCCACGTCTCGTAGCACGAATGCCCCACGCTATCGAGAACCTCCCTGAGGAGACTCTCCTTCATTGTCTTTCCGTTTCCTTTCAGCCAGTCACCAGCCCACGTATGGGCGTCGCCCCTGTCGTTCTGCCAGAAGGCGTAAGTCGCTGCCGACCCCTCGAGAGCGCCCAGCAAACGATTGATCGAAACGCCCCCCTTCTTTCGGGCTTCATCGCCCTGGCTCGAGCTCATCAGAACGAGACTGGTACTCTTGCACGGTCTGCGGGAGTATTCCAACAACCCCGATACGTCGGCTTCCCCCATAACATCAACGCCCACCAGTGCCACCACCCTCTTCTCCGAAAACAGAGGCGAACTCAGGCAAGCCACCTCTACGTCACCCCAGGAACAGTCCGCTCCGCTAAAAGACTGATGGTTGAGTAACCTTGCCTCGCGAGGAAGAACCATCTCCACGAGCTTCCTCAAGGCTTCCCTCTTGAGGAAGGCTTCCGTACCCGAGAAGAAGTACACGTGAGGCAGCTCCCGGCCCGAGAGGTCTCTCAGAAAGTCGGCGTAGCCTCTGGCTCTTCTCACCAGCCCTCCACCGTCCTGGTCAGGATGTCTTTCCCGAGAAACTCAATTGCGGGAGCCCTTCCCTCCTGCTCGGTCTGGGCCTTCTGACCGGCCATGTCCACTGCAAAATAGCGCGCGCTGCTAGTGAGCGAGTCGTCCTTCCATATGATCTTGCCCTTCGACACGTCCTGAAACTCGACAGAAACCCTGATCGTGACTTCGTACTCCTGCGCCACCTCGCCGGACGAATACGAAAAGACGCTATTCTTGTAACTCCTCACGGTGCCGAGGAGCAACGAGGACGCCTCTTTCTCCCCGACAACGCGCAGGCGGTTGTCGCTCACAAATTTCTCTATTACGGCCTTGGTGATCTCTTCCTCGATTCCGTATTCCAAAGTCTCATTCTTGAAGAGAGGAATTGCGACTGTTTTTATGTGACCGGGAAGATTGGCGGAGGCGGTGTAACCGCAGGAAAGATGGGCGAGTGAAGCAAGCACTAGAAGATGGGCAAGAGCTAGCTTTAGACCTAGCGACTTTCGACTTGGGCGGGCTCCTCCTCCCTGAGACCGTACAGTTTGATCCTGTAGCGCAACTTGTCCCGCTTTATCCCAAGAAGCTCTGCTGCCTTTGTTTGATTCCATCCGCAGACTTCCGAAGCTCTCACTATGAGCGCCTTCTCTATGTCTTCCACTAGCCGCTCTAACTGGAGACCCTCCCTGGGTATCTCGCTGCCGGAAAGAATGCCCTGAATCAGATCCAACGACGTCAGCGCACCTACCGCGAGCTTTCCGCCGGTGAGCTGGACATGTCTGGCTTCAATTGTTTCACCTGACTCGAGCAGTATAATCCTCTCGAACAGGTTTTTCAACTGCCTGATGTTACCGGGCCAGTCGTACTCGAGGATCGTTCTCTCGGCTTCGGGCGAGATGCGCCGAAAGCTCTTGTGAAAGATCTGGTTAAAGTGATTCATGAAGTGCTTGGCCAGAGGCAGAATGTCTTCAACTCTCTCCCTCAAAGGCGGAACGCATATGGGCAGCACCTTGAGCCTGTAGTAGAGGTCCTCTCTGAACTTGCCATCCCTTACCGACTTATCAAGATCCCTGTTCGTGGCAGATATTATTCTCACGCTCACAGTGAGATCCTTGGTTCCCCCCACCCTCTTGAACGTCATCCTCTCGAGCACTCTCAAGAGCTTGACCTGAATGGGCAGCCCCATTTCTCCGACTTCGTCCAGAAACAACGTCCCTCCGTTTGCCACCTCGAGAAGTCCCTGCTTCTGGTAACGCGCGTCCGTGAACGCGCCCTTTTCGTGTCCGAAGAGTTCGCTCTCGAGCAATTCCGTCGGGATTGCCGCGCAGTTTATGTCGAGAAAGGGTTTGTCCCATCTCGCGCTCATTTCGTGAATGTAGTGCGCCACCAACTCCTTGCCCGTACCGCTTTCACCCTCGATGAGCACGCTCGTGGTGTCGCTCTTGGCCACCTGCACGGAGATTTCGTAGACGCGCTTTATGCTCCGGCTCTCACCCATCACGTACTCTCGCGAGAATTTCTCGCCCGCAACTCTTCTCCTGTGGATCAGCTCTCTCTCCAGAGAGTGTCTCTCCAGTTCACGTTTCACCAGCAGGCTCAGTTGCTCAAGGTTCACGGGCTTCACGACGAAATCGCACGCGCCAGCCCTCATGGCCGACACCGCAACTTCAACGTCGCCGTAAGCGGTCATTATGATCACGCAAGTCTCGTCCCCGCCCTCGCGCACCTTCTTCAGCACGTCGAGTCCCGTCATGTCCGGTAGCTTCAGGTCCAAGAGAACCAGGTCGGGAGTTTCCCCCACTATCAGCGCAAGCGCTCCCTCTCCATTCTCCGCGGTAGAAACGGAGTAGCCCTCGTCGGCAAGAGCCTTGCTCAGGAAATGTCTTGTCGTTTCCTGATCGTCAACCACGAGAATCGATTCAGGCATTGTCCCCTCTCTCTTGACCCAAGTTTGCTACGATCGGCAATTGCACGGTGAAGCTTGCCCCCTTGCTCGGTTCGCTTCGCACAGTTATCTCGCCTCCGTGCCGCTTCACAATGTCGTGTGTGATGTAGAGCCCGAGGCCGGTCCCTGCCGGCTTCGTCGTGAAGAATGGCTCAAATATGTGATCTAAATTCGCGCCGTCGATTCCGACTCCTGAATCTGTGACCGTGACCGCCAACGAGGAACACTGCTCTCCGCCCCCATCTTCGCTGCCGCGTATCTCAATGGAAACGCTGCCACCTTCGGAGGTGGCCTCGTAAGCATTCGTTATCAGATTGATGAACACCTGTTGCATCTGGTCTACGTCGACGGTGACTGCGGGAATCTCTCCGCTCAAGGACAAATCGAGACTCACCGTTCTACTCTGAATGCTTGGCCCAAGCGACTTGAGCGCTCTTTCGACGACGTCCTCGATGCGTATCTCGCTCAGGATGAGCTCTTGCGGATGAGTGATTCTCAGCAAATCCTGCACTATTCTCTCGAGCCGCGCGATCTCCCTCAGAAGAAATCTCACGTTGTCCACGTCGGGACCGCTTTCGCCGAATTGCCTGGCCATGTATTGGATGCCGGCAGCGATTCCCGTCAGTGGATTGCGCAACTCGTGGGCAACGCTGGAGGCGAATCTCCCGAGGGCCGCCAATCTGTCCAGGCGTCTCATGCTCTCTTCGAGTTTTCTCGCCGGCCTCAGATCGCTGAAGGTGGCAATGACCCCCTTCACACTCCCGGCGTCTTCCCTGAGGAGTCGAGTGGTCATCTTCACCGGGACGCTCCCTCCGGACCGCCTCATCACGATCGTCTCAACACAGGACTGCTCGATGCCGTGCCTCAGGGCTCGGAGCATCGGCGACTCGTCTCGACACTCAGTAGGAGTCAGAAAATCGAGGGTCGTACCCACGACCTCATCAACGTCGAAACCTGTGAGTATGCCCGCCATCCTATTGAAGGCTATGACCTGCCCCGATAGATCTGTCGCCACCAAGCATTCGCCCATCGAATCAAGGATGCTCTGTCGGAGTTCCTCTCCAACCTCGAGATCTCCGTAGAGCCTGCTGCTCTCCAGCATTCTTGAGATGTTGTATGCCACGGATTCCAGCATGGCCAACTCGCTCGGCGAAAGTTGTCCCGAAGTCTCCTTCGCGACGGCCAGCAGACCGAGAAGGGGAAACACGTCGCATCTGAAGCAAAACTCTTCCCTTCTAGACAGATCGAAACCCTTCTCGTGAAGGCAGAGAGTGGACGGTGCCTCCCAGCAAAACCCTGATTTGCCGAAGTAAGCCCTGCAATCCTGCCTGATGCATCTTTTCACTTCCTTGCAGGGTAGCCATTGTCTGGAAGAGACCAGCGGCACGAGGGCGATTGCGCCTCCCTCTCCTGACAGCGGAAGGTGCAACTGCGTCTTCAGCTCTTCCGCGCCGACAAGAGTGCTCTGCAGGTGCCACAGAGCGGATCTTGCAGTGCCTCTGAGCGCGGCCGGGCAGAAACTGTGCTCAATACTATCGACCCCACCCTCGCCAAGTCTGCTCCACGTTCCTTGGAACGTCCCCAGCTCACGACTCGTGAACCAGAGACCGACCTCTTGCATCTCAAGTACTCTGAGCATGTACGAACAGATCGTCGTTATCGCTTCCTCCGGCCTCACGGCTGACAGCATGCCCTCTGCCATTTCGCCGAGCACGGACAATTTCGTGTTCGTCTCTATCAGCTTCCGGTGCGTACTCTCCAGAGTCTCGGCGAGTTCGAGGCAAAGTCGCGCCAGGAGAGACTGGTCGTCGAGAGATGAATACTCATGCGGAGTCAGGGAAAGGAGAGAGCGGACTTCATCCACCCTCTTGAGGACGGAGTCTATTTCTTGGTGGGTTTGCTGTCTCATCATACCTGAATACCCTCACTGTGGAGCTTACTCAGGCCAGGGCTCAGCCGTTAAGGTGGACTCCTTTCTTCAAAAGCACCACGAAGGTCTTGAGAAGAATCTTGAGATCCGAAGCGAATCTCAGGTCTCTGACGTACCGGAGGTCGAGGACCAGTTTCGTGTCAATCTCTTCCTCTGTAATGGTATCCATCGTCGAGACTTGTGCGAGTCCAGTAATCCCAGGCCTCACCCTGAGCCTTTGGGTGTACTCAGGTATCTTATCGGCAAATTTGTAGACAAAATGAGGCCTTTCGGGACGCGGCCCGACGAGGCTCATTTCACCCGTGAAAACGTTCCACAACTGCGGCAGTTCGTCCAATCGCAGGGCTCTGAGGATCCGTCCGACACGCGTGATTCTGGGATCTTGCGGGGTAGACCAAGTCGGACCGGTGAAGTCCTCTGCGTTGCAGATCATGGTTCTAAACTTGTAAATGCGAAAGACTCTTCCGTGGCTCAGAACGTTGCGCCTGTCGCCCTTTCTGCGCTCGCTCCTCACGCGAAGGCCCTCTCTTCTCCTTCTCCACCCTCGCCTTTCCTGCCCTATCCTCATCTGCGTGTAGAACACGGGGCCAGGCGAGGCCAGCTTTACGAGAAGCGCTATGATGAGAAGAAGCGGAAAAACACAAATCAGCCCTGCTCCGGATACCGCGAGATCCAGCGCACGTTTCAGCAAGGCCGTGTTGAGCGAAAGCGGAGAACCTAGCTCGCCGGGTAGCTCCAGCGAATGCTGGCTGCTCCCGTCCTCCACCGATCTCGCGCCGACCTCTTCTTCCATTCTCTGTCCCCTATTCCACGAAAGGGCACCTGGATTGAATACATTCATATCAAACAAACCCACCACACCGTGGACTACAATTGCAAGTACTATGCCGTACTCGATTAGTGTGCCTACCGCGCAGCAGAGCGCATCTCAGTGCGATTTGAGTGCGGCGAGCAGCGAAATCAAGATTGCAGTTTGCGACTAGCATTGCAGATTGCGGCGCGAACTGAGGACCCGGAAAGAGCTCAAGCACGTCCCGGACACATTCAGTTGCCTTGTCATCCACCGGCCTACGCTGAGAACTGGCTCGATCCGATGAAACGGGCCAGTCAGGGCACTGATACGCTTTTCTCGTTGCTCCCGGTTGTCAGACCAAGCTCGTCCACAACGTAAACTTTGTACCTGTATTGGCGACCCGAAACCACCGTGCTGTCGGCAAAGTAGGTTTCGCTTCTACCCGAAATCGCTCCCAACATGAGCGAAGAAAGCGTCACCGAGGTAGGATCCCGGTAAACCCGGTACGAAGCAAAATCCGCGTCGTTGTTCTGCGTCCATGTCAACTCAACGAACGTCGCCGGCGCGACGGTCCTCACGTTCCCACTCACTATCACAACAGCCGCCGGCGCCGATGCCACCGTCATCAATCTTGGGGCAACCAACGCGGGAGCCGAGTTGCCGGCCTCATCGCTGAACTGTCCAAGGACGACCTCCTTGTAGAACTCCAGGTTCGGCGGAAGCGCGTACACTGCCTCGTAAATCCCATCGTCCGGCGCGTCATCGCCGTGCGTACCGTCGTCGAAAAGCGCGATTGTGTCTATCACGCTCCCGATCTCCACCCACGCTCTTCCACCCGTCTCGCCCCCGTCCAGTCTTATGTGGATGATGGCTCCCGGCGACAACACGCTGTCGGTCGGGGACCAATTCAGCGAGCTAATGAATGCCCTCGTGTCCAGCACAACTGAGTCTGCAACAGGCACGGACTCGAGGCCGAACTCGTCCAGAAACTTGGCCCAGACGATCTTCTGGCCGTCTCCCGTCTCCAACTGCCAGCTCAACGGCGACAGGTAAGGTTGCCAACTCGCCTCAGAAAAGAGAGAGCTGTTGGACACCATGACCGACCGCGTGCCCGAAGCAGCCGAGAACCCCAAGGACACGTTTCTTGAACTCACATATCGCTTGCCGTTCTCGATCGTCACCGAGAAAGGAGCAGGAGTACATTCGATGGGGTCAGATCGTCTTCCCTCTCTCGCGTCCCTTGTCACGGCGCAGACCCTGTATCGGTAGGTCACACCATTGGAAACAGTCTCGTCGCGCCAGGTGTTCTCTTCCGTCGAGGACACCAGGGAATAGTCCTGGAAACTTCCCGAGGCTCTGTACACATGATAGGAGCCTACGCCGGTGGTGTCAGAAAGGGTCCACGAGAGAACAACGAGCCGGTTGCCGACAGAACACGATGATATGACCGGCGCGACAGGCAGTTCTGGCCCATCGTAGCCTGGGTCGAGGGGGTTCTCGAAACGAGGGGCTTCGAGCCCCTTCTCGCAAGAACTCACCACAATCAGCAGAAGCGCTGCCATCAAACCGACAAGTGTTCCTCTCACTGTCAAGCTCCTTCCTCCCCGTTCTATCCTATGGGAACTCTCACAGCCACGTAAACTCCCCCGGAAGTTCCGGACACGTCCATGGAAAGGGACTTCCCCGGAACGGAGCCGCTCTCCTCAGGGGCAATCGTGGAGGCGCGCGCGGCGTCCAGGATGCTCAAGGCCCAGAGGCCCAAAGTGAGACCTCTCAGCGTACGTTTCGCCAGCGATGCGCCGTCCAAAGTGTCGAACTTATCCTCGACTTCCTGCCTCGCCATCAAAACCGCTTCCTCGGTGCTCGCCGTCTCGTACTTGTGAAGAGCCTCGGAGTACCGAACCTGACAGTCCCTGTAGTACTGCTGGGCAATCAGCGCAGCGCCGGCCGCGGACACGACTGAAGCGCTCCAAAACGTGCCCGCGGATTTGTGCCCTGCGTAAATGTGCCCCATTCCAGGAAAAAGCGTTCCCCTGAGCACAGAGGATGACATGCTCACGGGCTTCAGACGAAACGACAGACCGTTCGCACCCGCGCCCACCACCCCGCTCCCACGATCAAGAAGAACATTCTCCAGGAATCCGTAGACAGCGGGCACGGCGGCTGCCATCAAGTAGCCGTTCCTGGCGAATCTCGCATTCTTGGCGAACTCGTAGTTCCGCGAGAGCTTCGTGTGATATACCGCGGCCTCCTCCTCGTTCCGAGCGGACTTGTACTTGCTATCAAACTCTTGGTACTTCTCCCTGTACCTCTCGGCCCGCCATTCCTCCCTCGCTGCCCCAAGCACCGCAATCCCCTGGGTTATGCTAAGTATGATTCCCTTCTGCGTCTCACCTCTTACAAACTTGGAAGGCCCGGCAAGTCCCGCCAGCGTAGTGACGACTTCGGCCCCGTTGGCGCCGGCCCTTACCTTAGGCGACACGCCCGGCCTCTGCGGTCCGATGTCCACCCATCCCACCCTCGTCTCGAATCCGGACTTCTCAATCTTGACTCGAAAATGACCGCCGAGCTGCATCGGGAGCTCAAACGCAGTGACACCGGAAATCCGGATCGGGCCGACGAACTCCACCGCACTTCCGTTCGGGCTGGAGGAAATCGCCATGCCGCTCCCTAGACAGGATCCGGTGAACAGCAAAACACCCAATATGACGGAGTGCACAACAATCACGGGGATTCTGTGCGTCATCTTGTATTCAGTAGTCATACTGGCTGAAACTTAGCCGCTCTGGGGGAAAAGTCAAGGGAAAAATCCTGGGGTACACCTAGGAGATTGAGGGGTGCAAGCAGTTGTCACAACAGGGAGTGGACCGTGGCCGGCAGAACCGGGCCCTCACAGTGCGGGCGGGCGAGCGCTCGGATGGTGCGAAGGCAGGTGGCTCGGCCCGAGCATCACGGGGCCGGGATAAGACGCACGAAGTCGTAGCCTGCGATCTCGTGAAAGATGGGATACAAGTCGTCGGTGGTCACAGCGCGGAAGTACACGCCACCGGTAATCTGGACGACCTGCTTCATGAGGGGCTCGCCGATGTGGTATATCAGCTGGCCGGAAGGACACCGCGGGTCTTTGTCCTCGCCGAAAACGACTGCGTAGACGATAACGTGTTTCTCCTTCGCATAGTTGGCTTGCGTTACCACCCAGTTCAGTGGTCTAGAATCAAAGACACAAGGACTGAGTCTGTCGTAATATCTACCCTTTATAACGTTCGCCAGGCCGTCGGTTATCAGCACGACAATCTTGGGATTCGGACGTCCGCTGGTCGCCAGCGAGTCCGTTGCCATGCGCATCCCGCCTCCTATGTCGGTATATATGCTTGTTCCTCTTCCCGGCTCGAGCCTCTGTATGCCTGCTACGACGGCGGCCGCCTCGTTCTTCAGATACTTGAGCCGCACGTCACAGCTCAGGTACGTGTTGTAAGAAACCACACCCATCATGGTTTCGTCTGCTAACTGGTTGACCAGATAGACGCCGGCGTTTTTTACGCTGGTCATCGGCTCCCAGGCACATTCCGACGGGCAATACGGACAGGGCTGACCGGGATGGTCATTGCACATACTGCCGGAGCGGTCCAGGACCAGCATGAGGTCTGCACCCACTCTCTGTGCAGCAGACACTGCCCGGATGGTCGTGGACTGCTTGCCCAACACTCGCGCGAACCACAGCGATACCTCCTGGGTGCTCTCCACCTTCATGGTACCGACCGGGTTCCCGAGAAAGGTGAGGGTGACCTCGGGGGCGGTCACCGCTTCCGCCTCGGGGAGATTCCGAGCCATGTAATCGTTGAAGGTGTCAGTCGCGTCAGAGGTGTTCGGCAAGTCCTGAGCGGCGGCCAACGCCGAAGCGTCAGTGGCCTTCTGAAGCTGCGCCCTGTACGCCATTACCATGCCTACATCGACGACGAGCGCAACAGCACCTACAAGCACAACCATCAAGGCCGCAACCAGAACAATGACTGCCCCTCTTTGGCCCCGCCAATGTAACGTCCTTCGAATTCTAGACAACGCTTCTCTCAACATTGCATTCCTCCGCATCGAATCGAAGATCAAGCCCCGCGTTCGTACCAAGGGGAATGGGCCGCCTGTCTCGATGCGCCCTACTCCAACCTCATCACGGCCTCTGCGCTAACGGGGAAGGGATCGTTCGAAAAGAAGCGTTCAAACATGGGAGTGACAATCTCCACAGGATAGGTCACCCGGACGGTCACAGGATCCCCTCGCAGTCCAGAGGCGCCCGTCACTTGCACCACCAAGAGGCTTGCACTGCAGCTCGGACAAGCGTTTTTCACCTTCTGGATCACTTCCGACGCGCTCACCCCCACAGCCGCATAGCGCGCTCCCTCCCTGGCCCCGTTGAGAACGACGAGGTAGGTGTTTAACACCCTCCCGAACTCCAGGATACCCACTACCAACAACATAAGAAGCGGGAGTACGAGGGCGAATTCAACCACCGCAGCCCCTCTCCTGCTCCGAAGCAGAGAAAAACCCATACCTTCTACTTCCCTCCGAGACAACGACCTTTCACTCTACGCCCCATTGACCTGAACGCGGGGTTCACCAACCTTCCCCACACACCCAGTACCCCTCTTCGTGCTCTAGCGATAGAGCAAAATCCGTGCCGCTACACCCCTCCACAACCCACGCGCCCGCAACCGGGCTTTACTTCACCCTAAGAAAGAACAGGAAGACGAGCCCGGCAAGGAAAATGGCGAAGACTATCATCGTGAGGTGCTTTCCGTACTCCCGCACCAGGGGCCTCAGAGCAGTGGGAATTCCGCCTCGATCAGCAAATTGCGTTCTCGCGTACCCGTGTGACGTAACGGCCGTCCCGGCGCTCTTCTTCGTGACTGCCCCTGTAGTTGAGTCCGTCACCCCCGCCGTAGCCCCCAGGGCAGCCCCTGCCTGGGTTCCGATGCCGCTTTCGGCGACCGGCTCCCGTCCGAGGACGACGCTCACACCCTTTTTCATCGCTACTACGGCCTCATCCAGAGTGATCCCCAGCAGGCCTCCGATGAGTGCCCCGCATGCCAGCACAATCACCAAACCTATCGCAAAACGCACGAACCAACTGCCAAAAACGCCGATCACGGAATCCTCTTCATGCCGCGTTTCTTCGTGGCCCAGCATCAGCCCGTAGCGGCGTTCCTTGAGGGCACCCTCAAGTTTGTTCAAGAAGATAAAGATACTATGCCACCGCGCGATTATCTCCTCCGTTTCCTCCCTCGTCAGAGCCTCAGGCGTAGCGAGGGTCGTGAACGAATTGAGCATCTCCGTGATGTCGCGCACGGCTGCCAGTGCCTCGGGATCGCTGGCGCCACCTCTCTCCACCACCGTGAGAACCGGCAGAAGATGGGCGATCTTCGCCTTCAGTCGCAGGAATCCCTCTTCTTGCGCCTTCTGCACGCCCTCCTTGCCAAGGCTTGTCTTCAGGAAGTCGCCGAATCGAATCCAGGTTTCGATCAGGCATTTTATTTTTCGCTTCCCATTCCTTCCATTTGTGGAGTGCATGCAATCCCCTTCTGACTACAAGATCACGGTGCGCGCTGAGTCAAGACCGGAAACCCGTGCGCGAACGCCGCACGGGCGCCTGCCGTCTACCAGTATATCTTGGCGATCAAGACATCTTGTTTCGGAATCACGAGTTGCTTCTCAACTCTCTGCCCGGTCCTCTTCACCACGTATCCCAGTGAAAGCGCAATCTCGTAGTCGGAGATCTTCACGAGCCTGCCGGAATACTTTTCGCCGAAGAACGTGCAGACGTCTACGTAACTCGTCGATGGGGCGTTGCTTCCCCACGGCTTCAGAAAGAAAACCTCGTTTGTCACGTAGACACAGGGCTCGACGTCGGATCTCAGAAAGTACTGCCGATAGGTCTCGACGCCGAGAGCCGACCCATCAATCAACAAGGTAGCCAGGACCGTCAGTGCGACAGCAATGAACACGTTTCGCATGTGTGACCTTCCTCCTTCTTTTCGCCCAAAGAACTAGTCTAACCCTTTCCTGTGATCTGCTGAATGGCCCGGATAATGGTCACCACCGCCGGACCCAGTATGACGGCAAGCAATGCCGGAAAAATGCACAGGACCAGCGGGAAGACCAGCTTCACGGTGGTCTTGGCCGCGGCCTCCTCTGCTCTCTGCCTTCTTCTCGTCCGCACGGAATCCGAGTGCACACGCAGCGCCTGGGCAACGCTGGTGCCGAGTTTGTCCGTCTGCACCAGCATGGCGACCAAAGAGCTCAAATCCTCCACGCCCGTCCTGGCCGTCAAGCCACGAAGAGCTTCCGCGCGCGGCTTACCCGCTTTCGTTTCCTGCGTAACGAGCAGCAGTTCGGAGCTAAGGGCAGGGCTGGCCGCACGCATTTCGTTCGCCACTCTCGCCAGTGAAGCATCGAGACCCAGACCTGCCTCCACGCAAACCACCATGAGGTCGAGGGCATCCGGAAGGTTACGCACTATCTCCTTCTGGCGACGTCTGGCGGAATAGTTCAACCAGTAATCCGGTATCAGATAACCCGCAATCGCGGCAAGTAACCCAATGAGGAGAATCCCTCCGGGCGATTGCCCCAACCAGACACCGAGGGGAATCGAGAACGCGAAGAGCACCATTGCAACGAAGATCTTGGCTCCGTGATATATTCTGAGAGCGTTCTCCCTACGATAACCCGCATACGTGAGCAGCTTCTTTAGTCTCGGCTCCGCCTTGCGCCCCCTCGTGGGGGCAAGCCCCCCAACTACGCCCTTCAGCGAATCCAGGGCGCTACTCGACACATATCTCGCTTTAGCCGTGAACCCGACACGTTTCGGCCCACGCCGTCCGTCCGTGTCACTCAGCGCTCCCAACCTCTTCTCCAGCGCTTCGGGAGGCTTCAACGCGAAGTAGAGAAGAACTCCCGCACAGAGGCTGAGGCTGGCGAACACGAGCAGCGCTATCATCTGAATGGAACCCAACATCGTCATACCTCTAAGTTCACTATCCGTCTGATCCACACGTAGCCAATGGCTTGCAGACCTAATCCGATACCCAGCATGTAGTGGCCCACGTGATCACGAAATAGAAACATGATGTACGAAGGATTCACCAAGAGAAGTATCAACCCCACGCAAACCGGCAACAGCGCAAGAACGATCCCGGAGAGTCTGGCTTCGGCCGTTAGGGCGCGAAGTTGCCCCAGAATCTTGAACCTTTCCCTCACGGTGTAGCTGATCTTCTCGAGTATCTCAGCGACGTTGCCACCGGTCTCCCTCTGGATAATCATGGCTATGGCAAAGAACCTCAGGTCAAGGCTGTCTATCCTCTCCGTCAGGTTCAACAGGGCCTCTTTGAAACTCAGTCCGAGGTTTTGTTCGTCGAAGGTGTCCTTGAACTCGATGCCGACGGGATCCGGCATTTCCTCGCCCACCATCTGGATTGCGCCGGTAAACGCGTGACCTGCTCTCAATGCGCTCGTCATCAGGTCCATGGCGTCGGGGAACTGCTCCACAAAAAGCTTCACCCTTCTCCGTTTTCTCCTCACGACGTTTACGATCGGAAGAGATCCCGCAAGAAGGGCCCCCACAAGTCCCGAAATCGGCGAGCGTCCGATCCAATTCGCCAAGGCGAACCCTACTGCGGCAAAGATCAGGGTGAAGAGAAGCAGCTCGCCCACTCTCATCGGTGAATCTGCCTGCTTCAGGAGTTTGTCCAGCCTGCGGGCGATGGCAACCCTGGAAAGCCACCTGTTTAACGCAGGTATCTGACTCAGTAGCTCGTCCCTCAGAATACTTGGAGAGATCGTCGCCACGGGACTTTGCCTGACGATGGCGCTCAAGCGTCTCTTGAGCCTTCCGACCTTGCTCTCACGCGAGGTCTGCCAGCTGAGAAAGACGGCGATTATGGCGAATACTATCGCTAAGAAAATCGAAACAAATGCTAGAGCCAGCAAACGCTTCTCCTTTCCCTAATCATACGTCGTCAAAAATGCCCGGAGGAAGATGGACGCCGGAAAGGAAGAGTCTCTCGGCGAACTTGGGCCTGATTCCCGTCGGCTTGAACCTGCCGAGCACGGTCCCGTCCTCCGCCACGCCCATGCGCTCGAATACGAAGATGTCCTGCATCGTCACGACGCTGCCTTCCATGCCGACGATCTCAGAGACGTTCGTAACCTTTCGTCTTCCGTCACTCAATCTCGAGATCTGAACCACCACGTCCAGTGCAGAAGATATCTGTTCGCGAATGGCCTTCTCCGGAAGCTCCAGTCCGGCCATCAACACCATGGTCTCCAATCTGCTCAGCGAGTCACGCGGGCTGTTGGCGTGGACAGTGGTCAGCGAGCCGTCGTGCCCCGTGTTCATGGCCTGGAGCATGTCGAGTGCCTCGTCGCCTCTAACTTCACCAACGATGATCCTGTCCGGGCGCATTCGCAGAGCATTGCGGACCAGGTCTCTCTGATTTACCTTACCCCTGCCTTCGATGTTGGGCGGCCTGGTTTCAAGTCTCACTACGTGTTCCTGCTGAAGCTGTAGTTCGGCGGCATCCTCTATCGTCACGATGCGCTCCTCTTCAGGGATGTAGGACGAGAGAATGTTGAGAAGCGTCGTCTTCCCCGCGCCCGTGCCTCCAGAGATGAGCAAGTTCAGTCTGGCTTTCACCGCACCCTTAAGAAGCTCAAGCATGCCCCCGGTGATCGACTCAAAACTCAGAAAATCGTTCGCCGTCAAGGGATTTGCCCCGAATCGTCTGATGGACAGTACGGGGCCGTCGATCGCGAGCGGAGGAATGATTGCGTTCACACGCGAGCCGTCGGGCAACCTGGCGTCAACCATGGGTGAGGACTCGTCCACCCTCCGGCCGACCGCCGCCACGATTCTATCTATTATCTGTCTTACGTGGGCGTCGTCCTTGAATCTCACCGTCGTCAGTTCGAGCTTGCCGAACCTCTCGATGTAGACCTGGTCGGACCCGTTCACCAGAATGTCGGACACGGTCGGGTCCGCCAGGAGCGGCTCTATGGGACCCAGCCCGAGCGTCTCGTGTACGACTTCTTCCACGAGTCTCTCGCGGTCCGCTCGGCTCAAGGGAAGAGTCTCGCTCTTCACCATCTCTTCGAGCAACAGTTTCACCTGGCCGTGCAACTGATCGCGAGAGAGGGTCTCTATGTTGGAGAGGTCAAGCTTCTCAATCAACTTGTGATGCACACGCGACTTGAACTCCTGGTATGCATCCCTCGCCACAGGAGGTTCATGCACATTCCAACTGAACCTGTCCCCCCTTACCTTTGCCGCTTCCTGGGATCTTAGTCTTTCAAAAAGAGCCATCGTCTACCTCCTCAAGAGTCTAGCGAGCCCACCTTTCTTGGGAGCAACTTCATCAGACCCTCGTTCAGCGCTGCCTCCACTGAGAGTCGCTGCCAGCTCGCGAAGATTCTGCGTCACTGGCGACTGAGGCGCTGACTCAAGAAGGGGCACACCCGTATTGATTGAGTTACTGACGCTTCCGTAGTCGTTCGGAATTCGCCAGAAAATCGGATACTCAAAACCCCTCTCGAATTTCTCCGCCGCATTGGATTTATTCACGATGAACCTGTTGAGCACCAGTTTAACCTTGTCCTGTCCGTAGCCCAATCTCTGGAAAATCTCGATGCACCGTTTGGTGTTCCTGATCGCCGGGAGTTCGAGCGCGGAAACCATAAAGATGGAATCCGACAGATCCAAAGCCTCCACACTTCTCTCGTCGAAGGCGTGCGCCGTGTCGACAATCACGAACTCGAACATCGACCTCATGAGGCGAAGCACCTGGCCGACCTGCTCGGCTGTAATCGTCTCTGCCTCTTCGGCCTGGTGCGGTTCGGCCATCACGTACACACCGGACGGGTGCTGCGTCATGTGAGCCTTCAGAAGCGTCTGATCCAGTTTCTCGTAACTGCGAGTTACGTCTGCGATCGTGTAATTGGGCTGTACGTTGAGAAACATCGCTACGTCGCCGAATTGAAGGTCCAGGTCCACGATGGCACAGGACTTCTTCATGTCTTGTGCAAGAAATACGGCAAGATTGGCGGAAATCATCGTCGTGCCAAGCCCGCCCTTGTTGCTGAAGATGGTGACGATCTCACCCGCGATGGTACCTACGGCCTGCAGCCTCCGCATGACCTTCCGCACGGACGCTACCAGCTCGTCCTGGTCGGGAGGCCTTCTCAGGAATTCCTGCACACCCGAGCGCATGGCTCTCAAAATGATCTCGGGTTTGGTCTCCGAACAGATGGCGAAGACTGCCGACTGCGGACAAACCTCGACAATCTTTGCTGCCGCTGAGAGAAACTCCTCCGGAGGGGTGCTCACTTCGAGCAGCACAATGTGTGGCCTGTACTGGCGCACAAGATTCACGCCGATCCGCAGGTCTCCGCTTTCGGCCTTTACCGAGGCTCCCGGAACGTCCCGAAGGAGGCCACGCAAGGTGAACCGCATGTCCTCGTCCCGGTCGATTATCACTATCCCTATTTCGTCCATCATATACTCTCTATTCCACTTTCCTCTATTTCTCTGCCGATGCCTTGCCCGTCCCCGGCCACGTCGGGACCTCCAGGGCGCTGTAAGAGGTGACGATCTTGGGAGTGACCAGCATGACAACCTCTGACTCGTTCTTCATGAAACTGGTGCTCTTGAAAAGAAGTCCAATTATGGGAATGTCGCCCAAAATGGGCATCTTGGAGACACTTCTAACCTCTTCACTGGTGATGAGCCCCCCGATGGCCAGAGTTTGTCCGTCTCTCAGCTCCACCGTACTCTGCGCTTTCCGCGTCCTCAAGGCAGGTATCCTGAATCCACTAAGCGTGACGCCGTTGTCCCAGTCTAGCGTGCTCACCTCAGGCTCCACCTTCAGGTTCACCACGCCAGAGTCCACGACGGTCGGCGTGAACGTCAGACTGACTCCGAACTCTTTCCACTCGATCGTCACGGTCACCCCACCGCCGGTTGGCGTTACGATGGGGACGGGAATCTCACCGCCGGCCAGGAACTTGGCCTCGTGACCGCTTATTGAGACAAGCGTTGGCTCTGCAAGAGTGTTGACGTAACCCTTCTTCTCCAGAGCCTTCAGTATCCCGGAGATATCGTAGTCGCCACGCGTTAGCGACACGAACATAGAAACGCCCGACGTAACACTGAGCGGTATCGACGGCGTAGCAACTAGTCCCGAAAAGCTCCCGACCGTCAAGTCGGTGAACTTCTCACCGGCCTCCGAAGGGTCAAGATCTATCTTCACAAACTCATTTCCCACCAGATCGATTCCCAGGTTCTTGAGGGCCGTCCGGTTGACCTCCGCAAATCTCACTTTGAGCATGACCTGCTGAAAGGAAGTGTCGGTATGAACGACAAGGTCGTAGAACATTGGCCGGTCTTCGCTGTCCCAGACCACCATGCTCGTCGTCCCCGCTGCCTTTCCGTTGATTAGGATTTGTCTCGGTGAGGCCACCATCACATCGGCAATGTTGGGGTCCGTCACAGAAACTCTGGTGATGTTCTCGGTAAATGCCAGGACCTGAGACTTGCCGATTACGACCTCCATTTTGAGGAGCGATCCGGCAGGAACCGCTGCCGCACTAGCGGGCCAGAGCGAACCAGAAGCCATCAGAAGGAGCCCGGAAATCACGAACCAGGCAAAACCTCTCATTCTGAACATCACTGACGTTCCCCTCCATTTCCCGCGCCATGCCTCTGCAGGAAAAGCTGCGGGTAGAAACCACGAGACAACGATTCCCTTCCAGCTACTGCCTAATCCCCTGCCTTCTCCTCGAATTTCTCTTCGCTTCGTTTGTTTCCACGTATCACTTCAACCTGTATCGGCTTCTTGACGGGCTTCACCACCTGCTCGGTTCGGGGCGCCGGAGTGACCACGGGGCGAGGCGCCCTCACGATGCGCACCGGAGCCGCGCGTTGCACCGGTTCTCTCGACTCAAGCATCCTCAGAACAGTGGTCCCCGACGTTGCGGCAGAGTCCGCATCAGCAGGGTTTCTCAGCACCAGCTGGATCTCTCCGCTGCTTGACGCCAGAGCAAGCTTTTCCGCCTCGCTGGGAGTCACGAGCAACGTCACAGACTGCGTTTTCATGGGCTTGCCGCCGTTGTCTTCGAGCCTCTCGTCCGCGGCAAGCACCAGCAGGTTTTGAAGCACAATTTTCGACACCGTCTCTTTTTCAGTCTCCGGCCGAATCGTAACAACCACGTCCACCTTTGTATCGGGCAATACAAACCCGCTGACGCCGCTGACCACGGTCACGGGAACGGTCATGGCTCGCATGCCAGTCGGCACACGCATTGGCAGTCCCCTGTCCGCTCCAACGGGTGCGAGCTTGTTCTCCAGAATCGGCTCGCCGATCGTGATGGGCGTCCTCACAACTCGGCCCGCCAGCTCCTGGCTGGAACTCATGGCGCCTGTCGGGACTATTTCCCTGGGCCAACTGGCCGTCTGAGTGTTGTCCTCGCCAAGAATCGTCCCGAACGGAAGCTCCTTCGAGGCGACAACCACCGGCTGAGTAGAGACTTTTCTCTCTTTTACTATCTTGTCGTACTGGGCAAGATAACGATAGATCGCTACGCTTGCCAGCAGTCCAAAAACGACAGCGAGAATCACGACGACCCTGATTCTGGTCACTTGAAAAACCTCCGTCTCAAGTTCAGATTTCCCTGCGCATAGTGCAGGCCGCTCTCAGAGGCAATCCGCTCAATTTAGGAAACAGATTTCCAAAAGAGGTACGAGAACCTATTGCAACGTCTACAGTCACAAGTGTGCCCTTGGAAGGAAAACCCTCGAAGGGAACCTTCACTTGAATGTCTTTCACTAGAACGCGCGAGGCAGCGAGGACGCCGAGGAGCACCCACGCCCCGGAAAACCAGGGCGGGGTCACAACGATCGCAAAGAGCGTTGACGCGACAAGTGCGCATCCTACTACTGCCGCGCCTTTTTGGGATCGAAGCTTTGGTAAGAGAATTTTCACCCGGAACCGCCTTCTAAACCTAAGATCCGTCACCAGACAAATCCCTCAGGCCGGGGGCTACCTCACCGGGTAGCTCACCCGGCTCGAGGGACTTTCCTCTCAGTCGTGATAAGATTCACGACATTTAGCTGCCGGGGACCTCACCCAGCTTGCCGGCTATCAACGTGAACACACGAATCAGCTCGTCGCGCAGCAGTATGATCGCGCTTATGACCGCGATTGCAACCAACGCGATAAGAAGCGCATACTCCGTAACCGCAGCACCTTTCTCGTTCTTGAAAAGGTTCTTTAAGAACTTCATTCCCTTATCCTCCCTTCTTTCTAGTCGGAGCAATGTCCAAGAAACTTAACCAGTAAAGTGAAACAGGCCGAATGAATCACCTCCCCACAACGTGCCGCAATCTCGATTTGCAGGTCGCGGATGAACGTCTTTGTCGACGTGCAGACTATCTAGGCATCCGGATCAAGTCAAGGGAATTCCCAATTGGGGTTCAATCGCACGACAGACCGGGCCTCCCACGCTCCACAAATGCAAGCCCTGTGCCACTACGTTCTCGCAACTGATATCTCTGCAATTGCTGCGCAGAAAGTAAGTTGTGGCACTTATCGGGGGGATGGCGGCGCATCTCGGCAAAGATTCTTCTCTTCCGCTGCGGCTTTTTCGCACAAAAAGGGGGATTTTGCACGGCAGTAGGACCGGGCGGTCACGGAGGGGAAATCAACTGGGAAGCAGACCCAGGTCCTCAAGAACGCCCCTGACCGGAGCGAACTGGAATGCACGGAGCAGGACCTCAAGGATGGGGCGCGTCCGGCCGAGGCGCAAATAGTGGTTGGGCCGTTCAGTTATTGCACACATTCGAGGTTGGCAGGGATCCACTTCCCAGGGGTGAACGCTCACCATGACGGGCAGATTGCGGCCATTTTCGCAAGTTACAAAGCGTTTCGTAATCCAGCACGGCATCAGCCTCAGGTAGGCCCCGGAAGCAAAGGGGATATTCCAACTCGCGAATCTGGCCGTCGACATGGGAAACTCTACGATCTCCCCCCTCCCCACCTTCCTAAGGTGCGGTCGTCGTTCTGCCGAGGAAATCCCATACACTCTGCGCCGGATCGGATAGATGCTCGAGTCATATAGGTGACCGGTCTCGGCGAGCACCTCGAGTGCCCAGATGGACCTCTCTGTGATGGAGTAACTCGGTGCTCTAAAACCCACTACCCGTGAACCCGAAATGTCCTCCAACAGGGATTTCGTCCTCATCACTTCTTCCCTGAATTCAGACCGGCTCAGTCGATAGACGAGCCTGTGACTCCAGCCGTGCGAAGCGATTTCGTGACCCGCTGCTACGACGTCTCTCACCAGGCCGGGGTCCTTCGCGGCATTCCAACCCAGGAAGAAGAACGTGGCGCTCGCGTTGTACCTTCCGAAAAGCTCGACGAGCTCCCTCGTGTTCCTTCCAAACCTGGTCTCGTACGAGTCCCACGACGAGAAGGCGACTTTGTGCTCGAAGGAGCGGACCTGGAAATAGTCCTCCACGTCGACGGAGAGAGCGTTGATCATGAATTTCACCGTAGGGGAAAGTGTCTCAAACACTGAACCGGGATGAGATGAGTGTTGTGATCTAGCTTCTGCAGTCCTTGAGCCAGCCGAACGTCTTCCGCAGCCCTTCCTCGAAACTAACCGCGGCCTTGAAAGAAAGTTCGCGTTCGGCTCTCTCGGTGGCGGCTTCGGAGTGCCTGACTTCTGCCGCTCGCGGCTCCGCGTATCTGGCCTTCACGGCCAGACCGCTTATCCGTCCGATGGTCTCTACCAACTCGTTCAAGGTCTTGCGGTTTCCCCTGGCGATGTTGTAAGTGCGTCCGCTGATTCCTTCCTTGCGGCAGGCAAGCAGGTTAGCCTCTACCACGTCATCCACAAACGTGAAGTCCCTGCTTTGTTCTCCGTCGCCGAAAACCACGGGCGTGCCTCCCGACAGGACCAGTGACATGAAGATGGGGATAACTGCGGCATACTCAGAGTTCGGATCCTGCCTCGGACCGAAAACATTGAAGTAACGGAGCGAAACCGTCTCCAGGCCGTACACCGAGGAGAAAACCCGGCAGTATTCCTCCGCCGTGAACTTGCTGAGAGCGTACGGAGAGCACGGGTTGGGTCTCATCTCCTCGCGATTCGGGAGGCCGGCGCCGTTGCCGTATGCCGAGGACGAACTGGCGTATACCAACCTCTTGACCCCCGACTCACGTGCGACCTTAAGAAGGAGCAGCGTGCCACCGACGTTCACGCTGTTGGTGGGAACGGGATCCACGACCGAGCGCTGAACCGAGCACAGGGCCGCCTCATGAAATACGTATTTGACTCCCTGCAACGCCTTTCTCACGGTCGCTTCGTCACGGATGTCGCCTCTCACGACCTCGAGCCTGCCCTTGCCTTGGGAAGCGCCTATCACGGCCTCGATATTCTCTTCTTTGCCCGTCGACAAATCGTCGATTACCGTGACGTCAAGGCCTTCTTTGAGAAGTCGCTCAACGATGTGCGAGCCAATAAAGCCTGCACCGCCTGTAACCAAATACCTACACATGGTCCGAAACAAAACCTCGCTCTTCTAGAGTCTCCATATCCCTTTTGATTTGATTCCCTTCAGGACGTTCCGAGAGTCAAAGATGAGATTGGCCTTGGAGACGATCATCTTGTAGTCGAAGGCGCTGTGCGCAGTGGTTATGACCACACAATCAGCCTTTTCAAGCAGCTCAGCGGTCAAAGGCTTTGCCTTCATGTGAAAACGGTCCGTTCTTATCTCAGGAATGTGTGGGTCGCAATATGACACCTCTGCGCCGAGCCCAGTCAACATCTGGTAGATGTCCAACGCGGGGGACTCCCGTGCGTCATCCACGTCGGCTTTGTACGCCACGCCGAGAAGCAATATGCTCGAGCCGTTAACGCTCTTGCGAACCGAGTTCAGTGCCTCTCCGACCTTATTGACCACGTGATACGGCATGCTTCCGTTCACTTGCCCTGCCAATTCTATAAATC
This sequence comes from Candidatus Eisenbacteria bacterium, assembly GCA_026388185.1. Taxonomy (NCBI): domain Bacteria; phylum Candidatus Eiseniibacteriota; species Candidatus Eiseniibacteriota bacterium. The sequence goes on from JAPLKG010000002.1 coordinate 71,484, forward strand.
TCGCCTCGAAACCGCTCAATTTCGCCTTCCAAGAAAGGTAGAACGGATCTATCGGGATGCAGTGACCTCCCAGACCCGGACCCGGGTAAAACGGCATGAAGCCGAACGGCTTGCTGGCCGCCGCCTCGATGACCTCCCACACGTCAATCTTCATCTTGTCGCACATGAGCGCGAGTTCGTTTACCAGCCCGATGTTCACGCTGCGGAAGGTGTTTTCCAGAAGCTTCACCATTTCTGCAACCCGCGTAGAAGACACGGGCACCACCGAAGGCGTGCAGCATCTGTACAGGGCCACGGCGACCTGGCTGCACTGCGGCGTCACGCCGCCGACAACCTTGGGGATGTTCCTAGTCATGAATTTCTTGTTTCCCGGGTCAACCCTCTCGGGAGAGAAGCCCAGGAAAAAGTCCTTTCCCACTTTCAGCCCGGTTTCCTCGAGCATGGGTAGTATCAATTCGTTAGTGGTGCCGGGATAGGTCGTGCTCTCGAGGACAACGAGCTCTCCGCGATGAAGAAACTTTGCGATCTGTCCGGTGGCGTTCACGATGCTGGAAACGTCCGGATCGCGGGTCTTTCTAAGTGGAGTGGGAACGCATATGCTTACGCAATCCATCTCGAGCAGCCTCGAGAACTCGCGGGTCGCCTCGAGCCGACCCGCTCGAACCTCCCGCCTAAGCTCGTCATTTGACACGTCCCGAATGTAGGAATCTCCGCTGTTCACACGGTCTATCTTTGCCTTCTCGGTATCGATCCCAGTGACGCGGAACCCGGATCGCGCGAATTCGACAGCGAGAGGAAGTCCAACGTATCCCAGACCAATCACAGCTATCCGCGCCTTGCGAGTCTCTATTCGTCCCTTGAGGCTCCGCAACACTGCGCCCGTTCGCTCCGAAGTCCCGCTTCCGCGTCTCGTCTTGCCCGAACGCACGACTTCATCCTTAGGTCTTGGATTTCTTCTTTGTCCCTTTTTCATCTCCGTACCCATAGTAGTGGTAGTCGTAGTAGTAAGGAAGTACCTCGTCTGCATTGTTTATTACGGCACCCAATACGTTTGCGCCCCCTTCGCTCAGCAAAGACCCTGCTCTGGCCACAACCTCGACGGGAGTCCGTCCCGCCATGACGACAAGCAGAACTCCGTCGCAATGCCCCGATATCAGAAAGGCATCGGACACAGGCAAGACGGGAGCAGTGTCTAGAATCACGAGATCAAAGTTTGCCCGCAGCTCTCCTATAATGTCCTTGAACACGGAGGACTCGAACAACGCGGTGGGCACGCCTATTCCTCTGCCGCTTGTCACCAACTTCAGATTCGAAAGCTCGGTGTTTTTCACGACAGAAGAGAGCGGCAGAAGACTCGTCAACGCATCAGCCAAACCCACCCTTTGACTCACGCCGAACAGGTTGTGCAAACGCGGCTTCCTCAGGTCACAATCCACGACGACGACCTTCTTTTTCGAGTGCGTCGCCGCCACCTGGGCAAGACAGGCAGACGTCGTCGTCTTCCCCTCCCCTCTCCTCGCACTCGTGATCAGTATCACCGAAAGCTTGCGCTGCGCATCCATCCTGGACAACCGAGTGGAGAGCCTGTGGAACTCGGTCCCCACGGGTGAGTCCCCGCCAACATCGCTGAGCGGGAGCCGGCCTACGGTTCTGGCAATTGGCGCGAGGCGCTCTTGCTCACCTGTGGCGTACAATTCCCTTGTCGTCTCCTGTTTGCTCATCTCCCGTCAAGGTCCTTCCGTTTGCTCCAGAGAAATCCCTACCTCAAGCCCCTGCTGGCCTCTGCCGAGCAGGTTCGCCAGAGGTTCGTGGGCCAGCTTAAAGCCCACGGTGAGTATCAGCGCGGCAAGGACCACATAGTATGGCCACCTTCTTGCCTTCGTCGTTTCCCAGAAAGTCGCGCCCGGCACCTTCGGGATCGTGCCAAGCACGGGTATGCCCAGAGCACTCGTGACGTCACCGACTGATTTCACAGAATCGTCCATGTACTCCGACAGAACGACGTAACAAATCCCCATGAAGGGACCAAGGAGAAAAGCCAGTATCAGAATCTTGTCCCTTCCCGGCCCTGCCTGGGTGAAGGGCCTGGTGGCCGGCTCAATGACTTCGATTCTGACGCCCAGCCTCGTGGTCTGGGCCGCCTCCGATATCTGCGACGAAGTGAGCTGGCGCCTCAGTGATTGAAGCACCGTGTTGTTGGCTTCGACTTCCTGCCCCAGCCTCGCTAGCTCCATTTCGTCCTGGGGTCTTCTTCCTGCCGCCCGACTGTACTGCCCCACGAAACCCGAGACGAGCCCCCTTCTTTTCTCCAGAGAACGTACAACGTAGTCGTCATAGACTTGTTCGGACACCAAAGAGAGAAGACCGTCGGGCGAGCCGCGGAGAGTATTGCCGACCGTTTCTTCTATCGCCGCAAGCAGCCTCTCCCTGGCCAGTCCCACCCTCTCCATGATCGAACTCCTCGAGACTCCTTGAACGAGCAACGGGACATCGGCCTGCTCTTCCTTCGCGAGCCGGGCGTATGCCGAGTTGATGCCGCTGCTTCTTATGAGCGTGACCGGATTCACCGCGTTCGGATAGGTTGCGTCCATCGCCTCCTTGGACGTCTTGCGGTTTGCCTCAAGCTCGGCGATCTCCGTCTCCGTCTGCTCCAACACAGACCGCGCTGAGGCGACGTTATTCCCGCCCGACACGCCGTCGCGAGCGGCCCTGGTGGCCATCTGGGCCCGGAACTGCCTCAGCTTCTCCTCGCTCTGCCTTAGCTTTTCCTCGTAGACCGGAAGCTGATCCTCGCTGAACGTGCCCGCGGCCCTTATGTCCGCCAACTGCCCCTTCGTGACGTACTCGACAAACAACCCCGTGACACCGTCCGTCAAGCGGAAGGCTCTCTCCGGGTCAGGGTCCGAAATCGTGATTCTATAAAGATTCGGTCCCATCTCCGCAATTTTGATGCTCCTCCTCAGAGCGTCCACCATCAGTCTCTTCTCGTACTCCTCGATACTCACTCCGTGCGCCTTCGCCGACTCGAGATTCTCCGGCGCGTTCCCCGGCAACCTCAGCTTCAGCTCTTGAACCACCTCGCCGAGGAAGATCCCGCTCTTCAGCCTTGCCTCTATCTGCACCAGTCGACCAGCATCTTCGTAGCTTCCCGTCGGTTTCTGAACGATCATGTCACCCATTTCGCGGGCAAACGGAAGCTTTTCCTCATAGATAACGACGCTCGAGGATTCATACACGGGGGCAACAAGGGTGAGACCGGTAATCGCGGCGCAGGGCACAAGAACGACGGGAAGCAGGATGTACCGCAACTTTCTCCTCATCGCTCTGAAGTAACGAAGAACTTCGGCTCCCGCTGAGATTGTTTCGTGCCGATTCAAAGTGACTCCTCTATCCTTTCCCGATGACATTGCCTGTTGCTGGCTTTCCCTTGTTTGAAGAGTGAACCTGAGCGAACATCCCCCCAATTGCCGTCAAAACCAAAGCGCCATCTTACCACAAGCGCTATCGCTTCCCAAATATCAATATGATCACACGGGTTCCCTGCTGTTCCCTCGTCGGGCCGACATGACCCGGTTTTTTCCACCGTGCTTTGCATCGTACAGGGCAATGTCAGCCGACTCTATCATTTCACCAACGCTCTGACCGTCTTCAGGATAAGTGGACACGCCAACGCTGCAGGTGATTTCGCCGCTGGGCACTTCCGGAAATGGCACGCTGGCCACCGCCATCCTCACGCGTTCCGCAAGCACGAGGGCTCCCTCCTTAGGCGTGTGAGGAAGGATGAGCAGGAATTCATCTCCACCGTACTTCGCTACGAAGTCGATGCTCCTTGCAGTCGTCTTGATTACGTACGCCAACTGCTTCAACACCGTACTGCCCCTCAGGTGACCGAAGCGTTCATTGTAGGCCTTCAAGTTGTCCACGTCCAACATCAAAATCGAGAACGCCTCGCCGAATCGAGCAGCTCTATCCAGCTCTCTGCGAAGAGCAGTCTTAAGATACCTGAAATTGTAGACTTGAGTGAGTTCGTCTGTCACCGCGAGTTGCTCGACTCGCTTGTACAGATCCGCGTTCTCTATTGCTATGGCAGTCTGATTGGCAAGCACACACAGCACGCTCAGGTCCGACTCGCTGAACGATCCGCCCTTGAGCTTGTTGACCGCGACAAGAACGCCCAGCACCGCCTCGCGCGCCTTGAGTGGCGCACATATGCAACCGCGGGTTCCAAGGCCCGGCACCATGTCCGCATCCTCCCCCAACCCGGCTTGCTCCGCCACCTTCGGGATAATCACAGGCTTCCCCTCCATCATCACCCAACGCACAACGCCCCTGTCCCCCGCGCCCTCGTGCTTTTCCATCGGCCCTTCACTACCGCTTTCCTGTCTCCTCTTCGCATACTTCGCCACTCCACTCCCTTCCAAGGCAACAAGAAATACGGCCTCAGCCTCCAGCACCTCCAGCGTGCATGAGAGCACCTTCGAGAAAGTCTTCTCCATCTCCTCGCCAGCCGTGATAAGGCTCGAAATCTCAACGAGGGTGCCAAGAAATCTTTCGTCGCACACTAGGGAAGGCATTGCCAACGCCCCTAACTCAATGAAAAACCGTGCAACCTCAATTATCCCAACGCCAATTGAGCAACTTCTGTGCCAGCTATCTCGAGGAACCAGGAATCTTAGCCTGCTTGATGGCCCTTAACAAGCGGCGGGTCACTCCGCCAAGAACGAGGAGGATTATGACGAGACCTACAGGAACGAAGAAAATCTCCCGAAGGTCAAGCCCTCTGACGCGGACCATGTGGAAGAACTTCGCGAGGGCGTAGAGAACCATGCCCGCGAGAAAAACTACTAAGGCCAGTAGCACCAACCGACTCGCCAGGTACTCCCTGCTGCCACTGAGGCGCTCTCCCGATCCAGTCCCCGACTCCGCCCTGGGCCTCGCGCGAAGGCTCACGCTCCGGCCGTGCCCGCGGCGTCTCAAGCCGAGTCCGCTTTCAAAGCTACCTCTGTCGAAATGCCTCATCACGTCACCGCATCACTTTCGCGCAACTGTTATCTCACAATTGCAAACCTTCCGTAGTCTACCTTCTTCTGTGCCCCGTCGTCGACGCTCAGCCGGTAGAGGTACACGCCGGGCGCGATCGCGCCACCGGAAAGGACGTTGCTCAACGCCACGTCGTTGTCTCCCGGAACCAGGCTCGCGCAACGGCAGTCTCCGTCCCTGCACCCCCCGATTTTCCGACCCGAGATGTCGTATACGTCCACTTGCGTGAGGGTTGCCTCGCGGGTCACGAAAACCCTCAGCCTAACGTCAGCGAGCGAGACGTTCGAGGGGTTCGGAAATACAAAAGACTTCTTTATCGCGAGGGTCGCCGAGCGGACAAGCAACGCCTTTGAGACAACGTTGTTGTCCCTGTTTCCCTCCGCCTCACCGGCGTCAATCACGAGATAGATGGAGTGCGCTCCAACGTCGCTCTCAGTGAGCAGCCAACTCAGAGGCTCGATCACCGGGCTTCCGCCCGAAGGAATCGGTGTGGTCGCGACGGAAATGAGTCTCTCCCCCATCAGCCGACCGGAAGAGGGAGTCCCGTCGTAGACGCCCACGCGTACCGAGATTGTCTCCGGCACCGCCGCGCCCAGGTTGTGAAAGGACAGGCCTATGCTTAGGACACTTCCGACGTCTCCCTCCTGGATCGACAGGGTGCGTCCCTCCAGCCTAAGTAGCAGATCTCCCGACAGCACCTCCAGATCCCAAGGGTCGGTCGTCGTAGCGAAATAGGCCACGGACGCGGCGCCTAACCTCGCGACTTTCCAGGCCAGGGAGTAGTTGAGCGTGCCTGCCGTGTCGTCGATCGTGTGATAGTACGGGTTGACGACTGGAGAACCGCCTTGCTCGAAGAAGTGCACGCCGTCAAAGCCCGCCGACCAAAAGGAGGAATGGTCACTCGAGTCGTAAGGACCCACCACCTGGACCAGTCCGACTCGCACCCCGATCGAATCGAACAGGCTCTCCGAAACATTCTTGATGTGAGCGGAGAGCCAATCGGAAGAAGCGTTTGTCCGGAGAAAAGTGGAGTCTGCCGCCTCTCTGTATGCCTGCATGTCAAAATTCAGAGCACCGAGCATGTTGTAGCCCTGAGCCTTTCGACTCGCGACGTAGGCCGCGCTCCCGAAAAGGCCCTGTTCCTCGGCAGAAAAGAGCACGAACTCCATGTCAAAGTCGAATTCCAGATCACTCAAGGCCCTGGCGCATTCGAGCACGCTCGCCACGCCGCTCCCGTTGTCGTCCGCACCCGGCGCAGGATCTACCCTCCAGTCCCATCTTCTGTCCGGATCCGGATAGACCGTCCTACCTCCATTCGAATCGTAATGGGCGCAGAGGACAAACGTGCCGCTGCCGGGTACGCGACCCGGAATTCGCCCGACCACGTTGTACCGAGTGTAGTTCACCCCGGCGTAACGAAAAACAAAGGAGTCGAGCGAAGCAGTACCCCTTCCACCGAAGTAGGCCTCCAGCTTCGCCTTCAGCCACAGAGGAATCGCAAGCGAGTCAGGACGAGAGTCAGGGCAAAACCCGTAAAACGTATAGCGGCTCCGCAGCTTGGCAGAGTCGTCGTCGAAGCTCAAGAAGTGAACCGTCGCCCTTATGGAGTCCTCGTTCACCTCGCTCGCAACGGCACCAAGAAACCGCTCATCGGCAATCCCCAGCACACCGGTGGTTCCTCTCCCGACCCCGAGCTCGGCAGGCCTGCCTCTTGGGAACCCCGTCTCACGTCCCATTCTCTCGGGCAACAGCGTCAGCGAAGAGACGAAACCAGGAAGACGCGGTTCCAGCGTCTCGTCTACACCAAGAAGGTAAAGGCCGCCCCCCAGAGGCACCAGCCTCCCGTACGCGGCAAGCGAGTCCCTCGACGCGGGGTCGGCCGGTGTGAGAAGCCAGTAGCGCTTGCCTGCGCACACCGTATCGACGACTTCGGCCGTCACCCCCGCAGAGCGAAGAACAGCCAGTTCACCTTCTCTGACCTCAAAGACCGCAAAACCAGGCTGCGAGTAACGGAGCACGTGACCCGCACTCTCGACAAAATCAAGCTCAGAGGCGTCCTTCCACGGAATCCTGACGAGCAGATTATCTTCCGCCACGGCGTATCCGGCACTGCCGGACAATCCCGCAACCACCATGAGCAACCCCAGCCCCAGGAAACCCGGGGACATCAAAGCTCTCACGTGCCACTCGCCGAATATCGCACGGCGCGCCCTCTTCTTGCCATCGCGCACGGTCTTCAACATCACCGTCTCTCCATTCTGCTTTCGCGGATTTCCCATGGTGCGCCCGAAAGGATTCGAACCTTCGGCCTGCGGATCCGGAGTCCGCCGCTCTATCCAGCTGAGCTACGGGCGCACTAGCATCTCCCTCGCCTGCTTGAGGGTGGTTTCGGAAACCTTGTCTCCTGCCAGCATGCGTGCAATCTCCTTCACTCTCTCTTCGCGGCCTAAGGCCTTCGCGCTGGCATAGGTTCTTCCCCCCTCAACCTCCTTCGACACGAAGAAGTGCGTATCTCCCAGGCAGGCAATCATCGGGATGTGCGTGATGCAGATGATCTGCTTGGCGCGCGAAAGCGCCTTCAGTTTCTCACCAACCACTCCGGCGATCTTGCCCCCTATTCCAACGTCTATTTCATCAAACACCATCACGTCCACGGCGTCGGCCTGCACCAGCACCGTCTTCAGTGCGAGCATTATTCTGGACACCTCTCCGCCTGAGGCGATGCGCACGAGCGGTCTCAAGTCCTCTCCCACGTTGGGAGAAATGAAGAATTGGACTTCTCCAGGGCCCTGAGCGCCCACTTTGACCTTCTTTCCCTCAAGTTCGACGTCGTGCGACTCCTCGTCGCGGAGCTCCAATTCGACCACGAATTTGGTGTCCTTCATGCCGAGACTGGCGAGCTCCTTTTCGACCTCGCGCTCCAGCTTCTTTGCGGCCGTTCGCCTTTTCTCAATGAGAAGTTGTGCGGCTTTTCTCAACTCGGTTGTTCGCTCCTGAATTTCGGCTCCGAGCTCGCACTCCCTCGTCGAGTCACCCTCTGCCGAGGAGAGCTTCGACTTGAGTTCCTTTCCGAACTGCACTATCTCGGCCACACTCCGGCCGTATTTCTTCTTCATCCTGCCGATCAGATCGAGTCGCGATTCAATCTCGTCCAGCCTCGACGGCGAGAACTCCAGCGACTGCAAGTAGCTTCCCAGCGAACGCCCCACTTCTCCCACCGCAATCTCAGCGGAGGCGAGCTCCGCCTGGAGCGCCTCAAGCTTCCCATCTATTGCGGAGACGCTCTTGAGGGCCTTCGACGCCCTCGATAGCCTCTCTACGCACGCCAACTCGTCTTCGTAGAGAAGACTGCTGGCCTCTCTGACTGCGGAGGCGAGCTTCTCAAAGTTCGCCAACACGGCTCGTTCTTCCTCGAGTCTCTCCTCCTCACCCTCCTTCAGTTGCGCTGATTCAATGTCTGAAACCTGGAACCTTGTGAACTCGATCTGCGCCTGCACCTCGCGTTGCCCGGAGAGAAACCGCTCAAGTTCATCTCTGGTTTGCCTGAGGCTCAGGCAAACCTCCCAGACTTTCCCCCTCAGCTCACGTGTAGAGCCGAAGGCGTCGAGCAAATCGACGTGCGTGCTCTTCCTGAGAAGTGACTGGTGTTCGTGCTGGCCGTGGAAGTCAACGAGTAGATCCCCGATTCTCTTCAGAACATTCAAGGAAACGGGCTCACCGTTTAGGTAGGCGCGCGTCCGTCCCTCCGACGAGATCTCCCTCTTCACGACGACTTCGTCCGAGTCTGACTCGATTCCTGCTGCCTCAATCTCCCGCAGAACTCCCCTGCTACGCCCCATCTCAAAGACGCCGGCTATTCTCGCCGCCTTTTCGCCGGTCCGCACGATTTCAGAACCAGCCTTCTCGGCAACTACCAGCCCTATTGCCCCCACTATGATTGATTTTCCAGCTCCCGTCTCACCCGTCAGCACGTTGAGACCGGGCTCGAACTCCAGCGAGAGCTCCTTGACGACTGCAAGTCCGCTTATGGTGAGCTGCTTCAGCAACGACTGAAAGCCTCCCGCGCGCTTCTAGCGCTTCGCTAACCCGCCCCATCCCAGTTTTGTTCTCAGCACTTCGTAGAAGGACCGATCACCGGAACGGACAAGCAGAGTGCTCTCGTTCGCCTTCCTGAACAATGCCTTCTCGCCCCGGGCGAGTCGCCGGCCCTCCTGCCCGTCCATGGTCAATGTCACCTCGCTCTTGTCAGCGAGCACCTCGATCTTCAGCTCCTCGTCCTCGGAGAAAATGAGGGGCCGCACGGCCAGCGTGTGCGGGCAAATAGGAGTTGCGATCAGGGCCCTTATGGTCGGCTTCATCACAGGACCGCCCGCCGAAAGTGCGTAGGCCGTGGAACCGGTCGGAGTAGATACAATGAGTCCGTCCGCGAGGAACGTACCAACGTAGAAGTCCGACACCCACATGTTGATTTGTACCGCCCTCGAGAAGGCAGACTTGTTCATCACGGCGTCGTTCAGACACGCGTATCTCGAAGTCACCTGACCGGAAGCGTCCTCCACCCGCGCCTCGAGCATCATTCTCTCTTCCACCAACAGTTGCCCTCGTCCGATTTTCTCGAGCGTGGGTATCACCTCGGGAACCGTCAACTCGGTCAAGAATCCCAGACCTCCGAGGTTGACACCGAGGAGAGGTATTCTGGCGCGACATGCGTGTCTCGCAACCGCAAGGAGTGTCCCATCCCCGCCCAACGCGACCATCAATTCGCATTTGCTCGGAAGCTCGGAGAGCGAGAATCCTTCTCTGCCCATTGCGGTCGCAACGCGTTCCTCAAGCCAAGCCGTTGTCCCCCGCTGTTCGAGCCACTGCACGATTTCCTTCACGGTACCCAAAGCGTTTTCCTTATTCAGATTCGCGACAATGCCCACGTTCTTCATTTGAGTTCACTCGCCCCCAAAAAACTCAACGTTGCCTTTGCAATCCCCCGGGCGGTGAGCCCGAGCTTTTCCAGCAAGGCTCCCCTACTCGCATGTTCGATAAAGGCATCCGGAATTCCGAGCCGCTTCACGCTGGCGCAGACGCCGTTCGCCTCGAGGCATTCGAGCACCGCCGAGCCGAAGCCTCCCGCCAGCGACCCTTCCTCGACGGTGACCAGTTTACCCGACTTCCTCGCGAGGCGGCAAATCAGCTCGTCGTCAACAGGTTTCGCGAACCTCGCGTTGACGACTCCCGCTTTGATTCCCTTCTCCGAAAGCATCTCGGCCGCCTCCAGGCAAGGATACACCATGGAGCCTATCGCGCAGAGGACGACGTCCTCGCCCTCCCGCACGCACTCGGCACGACCGCCACGAAGCTCACTGAAGGCCAAAGTCGCGTCTGACCCCACTCCCTCCGAACGGGGAAATCTTATTGCGGCCGGTCCCGGGCAGGCCTTCACGGCCGTGAAAAGCATGTTCCGCAGTTCGCCTTCGTCCTTCGGAGCCATGACGGTCAGACCCGGTACGGCTCTCAAGTAGGCAAGGTCCAGACAACCGTGGTGCGTCGGCCCATCCTCTCCAACGACACCGGCTCTGTCCACCACAAACACGACCTTGAGATTCTGGAGTGCCACGTCGTGAACGATGTGGTCAAACGCTCTCTGCAAAAACGTGGAATAGATCGCCACGACAGGCAGCGCCCCTCTGGACGCAAGCCCTGCCGCGAAGGTAACAGCGTGGCCCTCTGCCATTCCGACGTCGAAGAATCTTTCTGGAAATCTATCGGCGAATCCCGCAAGGCCGGTGTTGTCCTTCATCGCCGCCGTGATCACCGTCACGTCCTTGAATTGAGCTCCGATTTCCACAATCGCGCTGCCGAAAACGTCTGTGTAAGTTGGGTACTTGGTCTTCTTTTCCGCCTCGCCGGTTATCTTGTCAAAGGCGCCGACACCGTGATAGAGGCTCGAATTCTCTTCGGCCCGCTTGTAGCCCTTCCCCTTCACTGTCAGCGTGTGCAGCATCACGGGTATCTTCACCTCTTTCAACTGTGTCAACACCGCGATGAGATCCGAGATATTGTGCCCGTCAATGGGACCGTAGTACTTGAATCCCAACTCTTCGAAGATCGTTCCGGGAAGAAGAAGGCCCTTGAGACTTTCGGTGATCCTTCCCGCGAGATACCTGGCCCTTCCGCCTGACGGCATCCTGCCCAGCAGCTCCCACAGGTCCGCCTCAAAGCGCCTGTAGCCCGGGGCCGATATGAGCTTGGTCATGTACTTCGCCAGGGCGCCGACGTTGGGAGAGATCGACATCTTGTTGTCGTTGATAATGACTATGAGTCTTTTCCCGAGGCCGCCTGCCTGGTTCAGTCCCTCGAAAGAAAGCCCGCCGGTCAACGAACCATCTCCGATCACGGCCACCACGCGATAGTTCTCTCCTCTTATGTCTCGTGCGCAGCTCATTCCGAGCGCGGCAGAGATTGACGTGCTGCCGTGGCCGGTTCCGAACGCGTCGTGTTCACTCTCGCTTGGTTTTGGAAAACCGCTGAGGCCGCCCTCCTGCCTCAACGAAGAGAACGATTCGTTTCTGCCGGTCAGTATCTTGTGCGCGTACGCCTGGTGTCCCACGTCCCATATAATCTTGTCCTTGGGAGAGTCAAAAACGTAGTGGATGGCTATGGCAAGCTCCACTGCTCCGAGGCTCGGGGCAAGGTGACCGCCGGTAGCGGAGACAACGGAGATAATTCTCTCTCTGATCTCTGCGGCGAGCTCGGTGAGTTCGGGGACGGAGAGTCTTTTCAAGTCATCGGGCGTTTTGATGTTGTCGAGAAGCCTTCCCACCTAACTCCTCCTGGCATTTCCACTCCGACCTGGACCGAGCGACTCTTCATCCTCTCAGTCGGCCCGCCTCAGAACGACCAGACGGCCGACCATGCGCAGCCTGTCGCGGAACCGTTCGCTAGAACCAGGCCAAGGCATACAGAATACCTATCGCACCGCCTACAAAAACTTCAAAGGGAGTGTGGCCCAACAGCTCGCGGAGCCTCTCCTCTCTAGCCTTCTTGAGATGCTCATGAACCAGGCGGTTCAAGATCCTTGCCTGCTTACCGGCCGCCCTCCTCACGCCCGCCGCATCGAACATCACTATGAAACTGAAGAAGGCAGTCACGTGAAAGAGAGGCGATGCGTAACCCTGAATGTTGCCAACCGCCGTGGAAAGAGCACACACGGCGGCCGAGTGGGAACTCGGCATTCCTCCCGTCTCGACGAATCTCCTAAAGTTGATCTTCCTCTCCCTCAGTAGGAAAGATAGCCCTTTCATCGCCTGCACAAGCAGGCCGCAACTGCAGGCAATAAGTAAGGGGCTCCTTTGCATGGTCTCAGCTATTTGCATAATTGTCCTTCACCTGTCCGAAGCTCCGCTATCTGCCAGCGACGACGGCCCTCCGCACAACGTAATCAGCCAGGGCCTTGAAGTGCGCTTCGTACTTGCCGAACCCCGTGACGTCTATCTTTGCATCATCCACCAGAGCTTGTGCTTTGGCCAGAGACTTCTCGAGTCCCTTGACGAGCGGGTACGTGGCCTTCCTCCTGACCCTGTCCCGCGCCCGTGACTTACCCAGTTCCTCGGAACTTGCCTTCAGGTCTCTGATGTCATCAACGATCTGAAAAGCGAAGCCCAACCGGCTCCCATATCTTGACAGCGCGTCAAGCCTCCGCCGGGGTGCACCTGCCAGGAGAGCCCCGAGACGGACGGAGCAGGTGATCAAGGCTCCCGTCTTGTGAGTATGGATGTAATCGATCGTGCCCGGTGCCACAATCTTCCTCTCGGACTCAATGTCCAACACCTGTCCTCCAACCACGCCCATGGTGCCTGCGGCCCGAGCTACTTCGTGCACCATTCTGCTGGTTCTAACACCCAATGACGGTCGCGAAATCCCCAGAGAAGACAGGAGCTCAAAGGCGAGCGAAAGCAGTGCATCACCTGCAAGGAGCGCCACGGCCTCGCCAAACGCGACGTGCACCGTGGGCTTGCCCCGACGCAGCGTGTCGTCGTCCATGCAAGGCAGATCATCGTGAATCAGAGTGAAGCTGTGAATGAGCTCCATCGCGGCACCGACCGTGTAGATTTCCCTTCCCCTACCCCCGCAGGCCCTGTACGCCATGACGGAGAGGATGGGCCTGATCCTCTTGCCTCCACCCAGGACCCCGTAGGCCATGGCCCTGTGCACCGAAGAAGGCCTTCGCCTCGGATTCGGAAGCACGTCGGACAACACAGCTTCGATGCGTGCCGCCTCTTGCTTCATGAATCGATCCAGGAACGCCGGAATCTCGGCCTCTTCCGGCTTACTTCTGAGACCCCTCTTCATCGGGGAACGAGAGCGGCTCAAGCCTGAAACCCTCCTCGGTCGACACAAGTTTCTGAATCTTCGCCTCTGCACCATTCAGCCTCTGGGTGCATTCCTTTATGAGCTTGGTGCCTTCCTCGAAATAGGCCACCGACTTTTCCAGTGAAACGTTGCCTCTTTCCAGGGCGTCCACGATCTCTTCCAGTCGCTCCAGAGCCTGCTCAAACGTCTTACCGCTCCGTTCACGACTCACGTTTTTCATTCTCTCTTACCCCCTCCACACTGCAAACAAGCGCGCCACGGTAGAGCTCGACGTTCACCTTGTCGAACAAACGAACGTCTGAAGTGTCACGAACAATCCTTCCGCTCACGTCTTCCCTGCAGACGGCGTAGCCCCTGCGAAGCACTTCGCGCGGATCGAGCGCCCTCAGTCTCGCCGCCGAGGCATTCACGAGCTGCCGCTTGTGCCCCAGCAGATTCGTCGCGGCAGTCTGTGTTCTCCGCGACAGCTCGTCGATCCTCTGCATTCTCTGTCTCACAACGTCCAGGGCCCTGGCGAAGCCGTAGCGGCCCCTCAGCCGCTCAAGCTCTCGACGCATGGTCGTGAATTGGGTTCTCATGGCCACGACCAGGCTCCGGGCCATCGCGAGAATTTCCTTTAGCGTCTCTTGCTTATCCCTCACCACGATTTGAGCGGCCGCCGACGGCGTGGGAGCCCTCACGTCCGCGACTAGATCTGAAATCGTGAAGTCGATCTCGTGCCCGACGGCGAGACGACCGGTATCTTTGACGCGTATATGGCCCTCGCCACCACTTCCTCGTTGAAGGCCCAGAGGTCTTCGAGAGAACCTCCGCCCCTTCCCACTATGAGAACGTCGACTTTGCCAAACCTGTTGAACTCCTCGATCGCACTCGCTATCTCGCAGGCGGCTCCTTCACCTTGCACTCTGACCGGACTGAGAATGATACTCGCACAGGGTTGCCGCTTGCGTATGATTCTGATGATGTCGCCTATGGCCGCACCTGTCGGCGAAGTGACCACCCCGACGTTCCACGGAAATGCGGGAAGGCTCTTCTTTCTCGCTTCGTCGAAAAGACCCTCCTTGGCAAGCCTCTTCTTCAGCTCCTCGAACGCAACCTGAAGCGCGCCAAGACCCGCCGGAATCAACTCGTACACGCACAGTTGGTACTGTCCGCTTCTCTCGTAGACGGTCAGCTCTCCCTTCGCCTCGACACACATCCCGCTCTCGGGCGTGAAGGTAAGATTCGAGTTTGCGGATCGAAACATGACGCATCGAACCTGAGAGTTTTCGTCCTTGAGTGAAAAATACATGTGTCCCGAAGTGTGAAGGGTGAAGTTGGAAATCTCCCCCCTCACCCATACCAGACCGATGTTCGCCTCGATGAGCTCCTTCACCATCCGGGTCAGCTCGGAGACGGAATATCGAGTGGACGACGCCCGTCTACCGGACATGTTCATTTCGATCTCCCGTTTGCATCCTGCATGCCTCGACGGTGTTTCTCAGAAGCATTGCCACGGTCATGGGACCCACCCCGCCGGGAACCGGCGTTATTGCGGAGGCGATCTCACTCACCTCGTCGAACTTCACGTCACCCACGAGCCTGTTCCCCGTCGGCGTAGACGGATCGTCTATTCTATTCATCCCGACGTCCACGACTACTGCGCCTGGAGAAACCATGGAAGCCCGCACGAACTCTGCCCTCCCCACGGCCGAGACCAGTATGTCGGCGGAACGAGTTATTTTCTCGAGGTTCGTGGACGAAGAATGGCAGAGGGTCACGGTCGCGTTGAGACCGGGCTTCTTGAGACTCAGGTAGTTTGCCAGAGGCTTTCCCACTATCATGCTCCTGCCAACAATCACGACGTGGGCACCCTCCACAGAGACGTCGCTTCTGTCCAGCAATTCCTTTATGCCCATGGGGGTAGCAGGGACAAAAAGAGGCTCGCCCATCGAAAGCCTCCCCACGTTGATCGGATGGAAGCCGTCAACGTCCTTCTCGGGATTCATTAGGCTCAGTACCCTCAATACGTCCAGATGCGGCGGAAGGGGGAGCTGCACTATGACTCCGTGTATCGAAGTGTCACGCCCGATCTCTCCGAGGAGCGTCGCGATTTGCTCCTCCCTGCAATCCCGTGGCAGTTCCACGATTGCGGACCGCACCCCGACTTCCTCGGACGACTTGGCCTTCGCGTTCATGTATGTGATGGAAGCAGGATCCTGGCCGACCCGTATCATCGTGAGACCCGGCACGATGCCGAGTCGCATCAGTTCCTCGACCTCGGCCTTGATTTCCTTTCTCAGAGCTGCCGCTATGTGCTTCCCCTCGAGTAACCTCGCGGACATCTATTTCTCCTCACCGACGTTCGCACGCCTTGACAGTCTCTCGATGTGCGTGCAGACACCGGTCGTGGGCTCGATATCCAAGATCACGCCGTTGATTCTCACGTCCAATTTCGCCGGCACGAGCCTGACCGGCGTCTGGGAAAGAAATCGCTGTATGGCGGCCTCCTTCTCGATGCCTATGACCGAATCAAAAGGTCCCGTCATCCCCGCGTCGGTGATGTAGCCGGTCCCCTTGGGCAATATTCTCTCATCAGCGGTCTGGACGTGCGTGTGCGTCCCGACAACCGCGCTCACTTTTCCGTCCAAGAACCATCCGAGCGCCACTTTCTCGCTCGTGGCCTCCGCGTGCACGTCCACTACTATCACGGGCGTCTCGGATCTCAATCGCTCTACCGCCTCCTCGGCACATCTGAAGGGGCAGTCCACCTCTTTCATGAAAACGCGGCCCAGGAGATTGAGAACTGCTACCCTGCTCCCGTTCCGCGCGGTAAAGACACCCGCCCCCAAACCTGGAACGCCCGGCGGGTAGTTCGCGGGTCTTAAGACCCTGGGTTCCTCGGCCACCAGTTCAGTGGCCTCTCGTCTGTCCCAAAGGTGGTTTCCGCTGGTGATAACGTGGACGCCGAGCGAAAAGAATTCCTCGGCGATCGGTCTGGTGAGCCCGAATCCGCCGGCCGCGTTCTCTCCGTTCGCTATGCAAAAATCGGCCTTCAGCTCGGCAGAAAGTGACGACAAGACCTTGAGAGCATACCTGCCGGGCGAGCCCACCACGTCTGCAAGAAAAAGCACTCGCATCAACAAACCTTGCTCAGAATCTGACTTTCCTCAGAACCCTCTCATCGCTACTTCGCGTACTCCACTGCCCTCGTCTCGCGTATCACGACGATCTTTATCTGTCCTGGATACTCAAGCTCGCGTTCGACTTTCCTCGCGATCTCGGACGCGAGGACGGCGGCTTTTGCGTCGTCCACTTCCTTGTGCTCGACCATGATTCGAATCTCTCTCCCGGCCTGAATCGCGTAAGCCTTACCAACTCCGGGGAAGGAATCTGCCACTCTCTCGAGCTTCTCGAGCCGTTTGACGTAGGTTTCAAGACTCTCGCGTCTCGCGCCCGGTCTCGCACCGGAGACGGCGTCCGCTGCCTGCACGAGGACGGCCATCAGCGTGTCGGGCTGGGGGTCGTTGTGATGTTCGGCCACTGCTTCTATGACGATCGGCGCCTCACCGTACTTGACAACCAGCTCCCTGCCGATTTGCGCGTGTGTCCCTTCAGCTTCGTGATCGGCCGCCTTGCCGATGTCGTGGAGAAGCCCGGCTCGCTTTGCAATGGTTGCGTCAAGCCCCAACTCGGAGGCCATCATCCCCGCCAGGAACGCCACTTCCTTGCTGTGCTCAAGCACGTTCTGCCCGTAGCTCGTACGGTATCTCAATCTACCGAGAAGTCTGACCAGTTCGGGATGGAGCCCGTGGATCCCCACCTCCAGACACGTCTGCTCACCGGTCTCCCTGATTTGTTCCTCCATCTCCTTCTGAGTCTTGGTCACGACCTCTTCTATGCGACCTGGATGTATCCTGCCGTCGTTTATCAATTTCGAGAGCGCGACCTTTGCGATCTCTCTTCGAATGGGATCGAAGCCCGATAGAATGACGGCCTCCGGAGTATCATCTATGATGACGTCGACACCAGTAGCGGTCTCAAAAGCCCTGATGTTTCGTCCCTCTCTTCCGATTATCCTTCCCTTCATTTCGTCGTTCGGCAGTGACACCACGGAGACCGTCGACTCCACGACGTGTTCGGCGGCGCACCGTTGTATCGCCAGGGTCAGGATTTTTCGCACTTCCTTGTCGGCGTCACGCACGGCATTCTCTCTTATTTCGTTCAACAGGCGTGCCGCATCATGCCGAGCCTCGCTCTCAAGATTGGACATGAGAAGCGCCTTGGCCTCTTCGGCAGTGAGCCCCGCTATTTTCTCCAATCTGGCATTCTGTTCCCTTATGAGTCCCGCGAGCTCCTTGTCCCTTTCCTCGATGGCCTTCTCTTTCGTGAGGGTATCCCGCTCCAGCCGCCTCAGTTCTCTTTCCTTCCTCTCCAGAAGGTCCGCTCGCCGGTTCAGGCTGCCTTCCCTCTCGCCCAGCCTTCGCTCCAGGACCTGAAGCTGCTGCCGCGTGGCCTGAGTCTCTTTTTCGAAGCTTGCCTTGGCCTTGTACCACTCGTCCTTGGCCTCGAGAACCGCGCCCTTCTTTCTTGTTTCGGCTTCCTTCTGAGCCTCGCGGACTATCTTCTCGGCCAATTTCTCCGCGCTGACGAGCTTACTCTCAGAGACCTTCTTGTACGCGTACCAGCCCGCGAAGAAAACACCGATTGCAACCAGCACGCCCAGTATCACGTAGAACATGACAGCGTAACTCATCTATAACCACCACCTCACGGGCAGCTCCGGAAAAGGAAAATCCCCACCGGACTGCCGTGTGACAGAGACTCTTGAACCTGGGAAATCCAGGTGGGTGCCAGACTCAAGGTCGTCGCGACCCCGCGAGTAGCGGGTCCCGCTCTTACCTCGAGAACAGGCTCCCCTTGAACAACTGTTGGCTCAAAAACGCCTACATCATCACGCGCACGGTAGGGATTTATACTCAGTGCATGGAGCCTCATCACTCATGAAATGTGGCAGATCTCCTTCCTGAGTCAATTCCTCCTTCCGTCTAGCACTGCCATCCAAGTGGCGGAAGCTGGATCTAAGCATCAGCCACTGCCTCCTCAAGTTTCGAGGCGAGTGAGGCTGCCTTGTCACGGATTTGCGAGAGCGTAGTGTCACGTTCCTTTCTCTCTTTGAATAGCTCGTCCGCAAGATTCAGGGAAGCAAGAATGGCCACCTTGCCCAGCGAGGTTACCGACAGTTTCTCGTTTATCTCTCTCATCTTGGAGTCCACGTATCGCGCAACTTCCGCAATGTATTCCGGGTTGGCCTCTCCACGAATCTTGTATTCTCCCCCGAATATCTGAACCTTGATGACGCTCTGGTCTTCGCTCATCTCTTCTCTCATTCAATCCATGGGGTCGGAAGAATCCCAGCTTCCTTTCCCTACCGTTCGACTACTTTCTAACCTAGCCACCTAATCCCTCAAACGAATCGAATCGAGACAAAATCCCTTCCAGGCGAGCCTCAACCTCTTTCCTCTGTTCGATCAGAGACTTGCGTTCCTTCTCGAGCTGACCGATCTTGGATCGAAGCTCCCTGACGGCGCCGTCGTTCCCCGAAGCACTCTTCCCCACCTCGCCAAGGCGCCCATTGAGTTCCTGATTCTCGGACCTGAGATTCGCGTTCTCCTCCTTGAGTCTTCTGATTGCCGAAGCAACGCGTTCAACCTTCTTCTCGAGTTCAATAAGAACGTTATCCATAATGAATGAGTCGACCCGAATGGTGCAATCCCTCGCGCTCAATCAGCCTGGCCCGATTGCCTTCCCCGAACACCGGCCCCCCGGACCTCGAGGCCCCTGACGACGCGCTCCATGATCTCGTCCACCTGAGCGTCAGAGAGCGTCCTCTCAACGGACTGGAAACTCAAAGAGTAGGCAAGGCTCTTCTTGCCTTTCGAAACCGCGTCGCCGGCGTACACGTCAAAGAGCTTGATGCTACGGAGGTTCTCCCCCGCAACACCCTCAATGAATCTGGCGATCTCCTCCTGCGGAAGTTTCTCATCCACGATGACTGCAACATCGCGTTTGACGGACGGAAATCTCGAGGGTTCCTCGAATCTACCTCTCCCGCCCGCAATCGACCGCAAGACTTCGGCGTCGAGCTCGAACACATAAACGTCTCGTTCGATCCCGAACCCTTGGACGAGTTCTCGGCGTGCTAATCCAAACAAACCCAACGCCTTGTTATTGCAGGAGATACAGCCTGACGCTTCCCTCTCTACAACGAGGCCATCATAACAAAGCACCTCATAATTGTCAACCTTCAATTTCCTCAAGAGCGCCTCCGCGACGCCCTTGACGTCAAATATGTCACACTTTTCCGGTTCTGCTTCCTGCCACGAAGGCGGTCTCTTCCGACCGCATATCGCGGCTGCGATGGCGTAGCGTTCCTCCGGCCAACCGCTCTCGGTGCCGCGAAACGTCTTGCCGATCTCGAAGAAGCGAATATTCTCCACACTCCTTCTCAAGTTGAAGCTCACGGCGTCGAGCAAACTGCAGAGAACCGAAGGTCTCAGAACTGCCTCAGCGTTCGAGGCAGGATTCGAGAGCGCGGCAAGTCGATCGACTCTATCGTCGCCCACAAATCGAGACGCCTTCTTCGGATCGACGAGCACCTTGGTCACCACTTCGAAGAGTCCCAGAGACGCAAGACAGTCCGCGCACTCTTCCAGAAACTCTTCCTTCTCCTCGTCCAGGCCGGGCACCCAACTCAAGTTCGCCGCCCTCTCGGGGAACTTGTCATAGCCGAAGCTGCGTGCAATCTCCTCCACGACGTCGACTTCCTCGTGCACGTCGTGTCTGAACGACGGGACGCTGACCTCGGCGCCACCGGCCTTGGCCTCCCAGCCGAAACCCAGGGCTGAAAGTCGCTCTTCCATGAAACCGGCCGGAACACAACCGCCGAGTATGCGATTTATCCTTGCGGGGTCAACGAACACTCTCGTCGGCGGCCTTTCGGGACCGTGGCTGTCTATCACTCGTCCCCTGCAAGCGCCACCCGACAGAGAAGAAACGAGCCAGCCCACGTATTCCACACACTTTGCCGCCATCTCCGGGTCCGTTCCCCTCGAAAATCTCAAGGACGCCTCGGTTTCGAGCCCAAGCTTCTTCGACGCACCCTTCACGACCGCGGGTGCAAAGTTGGCGCTTTCGAGGAAAAGACGACTCGAGGTCTCAACCACTTCTGTGTCCAGCCCACCCATCACGCCGGCTATTGCGATCGGTAGCTCCCCGTCGGTGATGAGAAGGACTTCGGGACCGAGCAATCTCGTGACGCCGTCGAGGGTCACGATTCGCTCCAGATGTCTCGCCCTTCTTACCAGAATGGATCGTCTCTTCATCCGCTCCACGTCGAACGCGTGGATCGGCTGGCCAAAGGAGGCCAGGCAATAGTTGGTCGAATCTACGATGTTGTTGAGCGACCTGAAACCCGCTATCTGGAGTCTCTTCCGTAGCCACAGAGGCGAGGCAGCCGCGCGCACTCCACTCACGAGACGGCCGCAGTAGCGAGGACAATCCTCGGTTTTCTCTATCTTCACATCCACGGTCTCGTCAGGCGCGGCAGGCTCTTCTATGGGCGTGACTTCGGGGAACTTGAGCCTGGCCCCTGTGAAGGCCGCAATCTCCCGCGCCACACCGAACATGGAAAGACAATCCGGTCTGTTATGGCTGACCTCGATTTCGAGCACGGTTTCTTCGGCACCCAGTTGCTCGTCCAGCGTTATGCCGACCCTGGTCTCCTCGGGAAGCCCCATTATCCCTGCCGCGTCGCTGGTCAGCCCCAGCTCCGAGCCGGAACAGAGCATGCCTTCCGAACGTTCCCCTCGTATCGTGACACTCTCGATTCTTTGTTCTCCCGGCAAGACCGAACCCACGCGCGCAACGGCCACCTTCATTCCCTCCGTGACGTTCGTGGCTCCGCAAACGATGTGGAGCCTCTCGTCACCGACGGACACCTCGCACACCACCAGCCTGTCCGCCCGCGGGTGCTTCTTCACTTCCATTACCTGGCCCGTGACGATTCCCGGATACTCCGGTTCACACGGACCCACGCTCTCGACGGGAAAGCCCAGCATCGTGAGGCAGTCGGCCAGCGCCGAAGGAACCATTTCGATCTCCACGAATTCGCGGAGCCAGTTGTACCCTATCTTCATCGCGAAAAAACACACTCCTAGCCGAATTGGCCGAGAAACCTGACGTCGTTCTCAAGGAAAAAGCGTATGTTGCCTATTCCGTACTTGAGCATCGCCAACCTCTCGATGCCCGCTCCGAAAGCAAACCCGGTGAGTTCACCGGCGTCGTATCCCACGCGTCTCAGGACGGCAGGGTGAACCATGCCGGCACCCAAGATCTCCAGCCACCCGCTCCCACCACACATCCTGCACGCACCCGAAGCCGGAGGCGACTGTCCCCCCGAACAGGAAATGCACGTCATGTCAACCTCGGCACTGGGTTCCGTGAAAGGAAAATAGAAAGGTCTGAAGCGGACTCCCGTCGCGCCTCCAAAAAACCGCCTCACGAAGTACGCGAGAGTCCCTTTGAGGTCCAGAAACGTTACGCCCCTGTCAACGTAGAGACACTCGAGCTGATGGAACTCCGGTGAGTGAGTCGCGTCAGGTGCGTCCTTGCGATATACCCTTCCCGGGAAAATCATCCGGATTGGAGGCGGCATTCTCTCCATCACTCTTATCTGGACAGGCGACGTGTGAGTCCTCAGGACCAGCTCTTTTCCGACGAAAAATGTATCGCCTTGTTCCCTCGCCGGATGCCCTTCGGGAATGTTGAGCGCTTCGAAGTTGTGATACACGTCCTCGACGTCCGGGCCCGTCGCGACGGAAAACCCCATTCCTACGAAAATGGACTTGAGCTCCTTCACGACGACGGGAAGAAGATGTCTCCTCCCCGTCCATTGCTGCACCCCGGGAAGTGTGATGTCGAGTCCCTGCGGCGCCGCGCCTCCCAGCTCCGTTTTCAGTCGCTCCGTCGATCCCGCGAGGAGAGAAGTCAGCGCCTCTTTCGCGTCGTTAGATAGCTTTCCGATCGCGCCTCGTTCCGGGCCTGAAAGGTCTCCGATACTCCTCAGGACAGACGTGAGAAGGCCCCTCCTGCCGAGGTACTTCACTCTTATTCCTTCGAGTTCCTCAAGTGATGAGGCCGCCTGGATTTCTCTGGCGGCGCTCTCCCTCAGCTCCAATACGTCCTTCTCGATACTCACATCGTTACCCGGCGGCCGCCCCGGGGCGTGCCGCGCTCTTCGCCACCTCCGCCAGCTTGGCGAATCCCTCTCTGTCGTGCAACGCAATGTCGGCCAGAACCTTCCTGTTGATCTCCACGTCTGCCTTCTTGAGACCCGAGATGAACGTGCTGTACGACATCCCGTTCAGTCTGGCTGCGGCGTTGATTCTCGAAATCCACAGTGACCTGAAGTCTCTCTTTTTTGTCCGCCTGTCACGATAAACGTACTGAAGGCTCTTTATCAGAGTCTCTTTGGCCGTCCTGTGAAGCGCGTGTCTCCCGCCCCGAAAGCCCTTGGCCGCTTTGAGTATCTTTCTGCGTCTCCTCCTGCCGGCGGGTACGGTCCTTGCTCTTGGCATTGTCCTCACCTCTTGAAAATAGGCTCACTCACACTTCCAGAGAACCACGCAAGGTGGATTCTCCAGATCATACATTGAGCATTCTACGAACTCTGCCCTTGTCCTCTGCCGAGACAAGCGCAGACTTTGAGAGTTTCCGCTTCCGTTTCCGTGTCTTGCTAGTCAAAATGTGCGCGGCGTACGCGTGGCTGCGCAAAATCTTTCCCTTTCCCGTCACCCTGAATCTCTTTCTCGCACCTCTGTTCGTCCTAAGCTTGGGCATCCTCAACACTCCTCATTTCCGCCGAACTCTCGCTCGTCGCGTCGCAAAAGTCGTACCCGGCGCGTCAATAACTCATGCACGCGGCTTTGGGGACTTCGGAACCATCACAATGACAAGATTCTTGCCCTCGGCGCGAACCGGGATCTCTATCTGACCAAGAGCTTCCATGTCGGCGATCACGCGCGCAAGGAGCTTGTGGCCAAGTTCTGCGTGCGTCATTTCTCTTCCCCTGAACGTGACGGTGAACTTCACCTTGTCGTGATCCTCGAGAAATCTCTTGGCATGATCAATCTTGAATTGATAGTCATGTTCCTCGATCTTGGGCCTCAGTTTCACCTCCTTGAGGTGCATGATGTGCTGCTTCTTCCTTGCCTTCTTCGCCCGCTTACTCTGTTCGTACTTGAACTTGCCAAAGTCCATGATCCGGCACACTGGAGGCTTCGAATTGGGTGACACCTCGACCAGGTCAAGACCATGCTCCTGAGCAGCAAGAAGAGCATCCTTCGAGGGCATCACTCCCAGTTGAGCGCCGTCGGGGCCGATTACCCTCACGGCGGGGACCCTGATTCTCTCGTTCACTCGCACTTTCTTTTCTTGCACGATTGCAACCACCCCCTGACTGAACGTGCAAACAAAAAGGCGGAGGCGTCTGACAGACCCCCGCCAGCTTCAACAGAAAAGAACGACAGTTCGACTCATTGACAATATACCCTGGGAGCTACGCCCCGCAGGGTGAGAAGCCGGCGGCCTCTGCTTCACCAATACGGTAACTATCCTATAACCTCTTTCCTATCTCATCAAGCAAATTCTTCCTGAAATCCTCGAGCGACTGGGACCCGAGCTGTCCCTTCTTCTTGCTCCGAACCGAGACCTCCCTGCGCTCGGACTCTCGCTTTCCGATCACCAGCACGTATGGAATCTTCTGTAGCTCCGCGTCTCTTATCTTGCTGCCGATCGTCTCGTCCCTGAAGTCGGCGTCGACCCGTATATCGCTCTGTCTCAGGTCTTCCAACACGGCGCGGGCCCATTCCAGATTCTCGGCGCTTATGCTGGTTATCACCACCTGTACCGGAGCAAGCCACGCCGGGAACTCGCCTGCGTAATGCTCGATGAGACTCGCCGTGAAGCGTTCGAGCGCACCCAGGACGGTGCGGTGTATCATTATCACTTCGTGTTCTTTCCCATCGGCGCCCACGTACCCGACCGAGAACCTGCCCGGCAGGTTAAAGTCAAACTGTATTGTCGGCCCCTGCCACGCTCTACCGAGAGCGTCGAGCAAACTCACGTCGATCTTGGGCCCGTAGAAAACGGCCTCGCCTTCCGCGCGCTTGTACGGAAGCTCGCGCCGTTCGATGGCTCTCTTGAGCGCGTCCTCCGCCTCTTCCCACAGGGAATCGTCTCCGGCGTACTTGTCCTTGTGCACAGGATCCCTCACGCTCAATTGAACATTGATCTGCTCGAACCCGAATGAGTGGAGCATGTAGAGAGCGAGGTCGAGGACACCGTCGATTTCCGCGGACACCTGCTCCCTCGCACAAAAAATGTGGGCGTCGTCCTGGGTAAATCCTCTCACGCGAAACATGCCGTGAAGCACACCGGACCGTTCGCGTCTATAGACGGTTCCCAGCTCGGCATAGCGGATGGGAAGCTCCCTGTAGCTCCTGCGTCTCGACTTGTAGATCAAGATGTGACCCGGGCAATTCATCGGCTTGAGCACGTAGGGCTGCTCGTCGATGTCAAACGTGTACATGTTCTCCCTGTAGAATTCCATGTGGCCCGACCGTTCCCAGAGCTCCGCTCTGGCAATGTGAGGAGTGCTCACGAGCTGATATCCTCTCTTCACGTGTTCCCGCTTCCAGAATTCTTCAATCACGTTTCTTATGATCGCGCCCTTGGGATGCCAGAAAGCGAGTCCTGCACCCGCGGCCTCCTGTATGCTGAACAGGTCCAGCGTGACCCCAAGCTTTCTGTGGTCGCGCCTCTCTGCTTCCTTGAGCTTCGCGAGGAAACCTTCAAGCTCCTCCCTCCGAGGGAAGGAGATGCCGTATATCCTCTGAAGCATCGGCCTCGACTCCATGCCTCGCCAGTACGCGCCTGCCACCGAGAGAAGCTTCGCAACGCCTATCGAACCCGTGGACTGAAGATGAGGGCCGCGGCAGAGGTCCACGAACGCACCCGTCCTGTACACGGAGATCTCCCCTTCCTTGATCTCGCGGACAAGCTCGACCTTGTAAGGCTCGTTCAAGTCCGTGAAGAGTCGCACTGCGTCGTCTCTTCCGAGGACTTCCCTCTCGAATCCAACATCGGAACTCATTATTTCGCACATCGTTGCTTCGATACTCTCAAGTTCTTTCTCGGAGAACGGGCTGGCTCTTTCGAAGTCGTAGTAAAAACCCTCCGAGATTGCGGGGCCGATCCCGAGCTTGCATTCCGGGAAGAGCCGCTTGACGGCCGCGGCCAGGACGTGAGACGTGCTGTGCCAGTACACTTCCCTGCCGGCCTCACTGTCAAACCCAAGGAATTGAACGGCACACGGCTTGGTGAGCGCCGCATCCCAGTCCACAAGTTTGCCGTCCACCAGCACGGCAAGATGGCCGGCTCGTCCACCCAATCTTTCGGACAACTGCCTTGCAGTCACGCCGCTTTCACATTCGATTTCGCCTTTGCCTTCGACACGAATCTGCAACACAACCTCCCGGGTTTTCTAGAGAGCGTCCGTGCCCATTGCGATGCGACCTGGCACGGCCTCGTCGCCGTACGAGGTGCTCCCGAGCGTCCGCAAACGCGGCTGCCGAGGGCTTCTGATGCAATAATGGTGGGCGATACTGGACTTGAACCAGTGACCTCCTGCATGTCAAGCAGGCACTCTAACCACCTGAGCTAATCGCCCACCCAAGCTCCCGTTATGCTGATCAGCTTAATCCGGGCAACGATACTTGTCAACCCGGCCGGAGAAAGCGTCTGTGTACCCCCGGCGTGACTCGAACACGCGACAAACGGTTTAGGAAACCGCTGCTCTATCCACCTGAGCTACGGGGGCAATTAACTTTCCATCTTAATACTTCGCCCGGATTAGGGCAACTTCAAACGGACGGGCACGTTCGCTGAGACCTTCTCTCGGCACCTCGTGCCCTCACAGACGACGGCACCAACAAGGCACAATGCGCAACACGGCCTGCGGCCCGTCTACTCACTGGCGTACTTGACGAGGGAGAACACGTCGTAGGCTTGAAGACGCTCGCGCCCCTTCAGGAACTCCAGCTCCACGAGGAAGAGCATCCCGGCGACGACTCCCCCAAGCTTCTCCACCAGTCTCGCGGCCGCTACCGCCGTGCCGCCGGTAGCCAACAAGTCGTCGACAATCACGATTCTCTCACCCGCTTCTATGGCATCGAGATGGACTTCGAGAGCGTCAGTTCCGTATTCAAGCTGATACTCTTCTCTCGCCTTCTCCCACGGAAGCTTCCCCGGCTTCCTCGCGGGTATGAAAGGAAGCCTCAGGCAATACGCAAGCGCCCCTCCCAGCACAAACCCTCGCGATTCCATGGCGAGAATCGCTTCCGGGTTCCTCTTCGCGCATTCCTCGGCCAGCGCGTCTATCACCCCCGCAAACTCGGCGCCTTCCTTCAGCAACGTCGTAATGTCCCTGAACACGATCCCCTTCTTGGGAAAATCCGGAATGTTTCTTATCAATTGCTTGAGGTTGCCGGACATTCTTCTGCCTCCTTGGAACTCCCAAGACAACGGTTACGGTCCCCGCCGTCTCTGCCGCTCGCCGTCTGCGTCGCTAGTGCCCGCCCTGATCTTCGGTCTCGGCCTGCCGCTCTCTGCTCTCTATGAACTTCTTCAGCCTTGCCAGAGCGCGTCTTTCGATCTGTCTGACTCTCTCCCTGGTTACACCGAACAGCGCCCCCGTCTCTGCAAGGGTGTGTATTCTCCCGTCATGAAAACCGTATCGTATTCTCAGAATCTTCTCTTCCCTACCAGGCAACTTGCCCATGAGCCGTTCCAGTCTCTCGTGCTCTATCTGAAGCTCCACCATCTCCTCGGGGCTTGGCACGGTGAGGAGTGGCTCGTACTGAGAGAGATCTCCGTAGGCTTCAGAAACGGAAGCATAATCGAAGGACTTGATTCCCCCTATGAGACTCTGAACTTTCTCGACCTTCCTCGGCGATTCTCCCATTTCAAAGGCGATTTCCTCGAGCGTCGCGGTCCTCGAGAGCTTCCTCGCCAGAAGTTTCTCGGTGGAGATGCACCTGTTGATTAGCTGGAGCATGTGAATCGGAATCCGAACCGTGCGCCCGTAGTTGGCGATTCCTCTGACCACGGACTGTCGTATCCACCACGAGGCGTACGTGCTGAAGCGTCTCTCACGCGATGGGTCAAAACGCTCTACGGCAGTGATGAGACCCAGATTGCCTTCTTCGATGAGGTCTAGGAGCTCGACACCACGATTTTGGTACGCCTTGGCGATTCGCACGACGAGCCTCAGGTTCGAGAGAATCATTTCCCTTCTCGCCTCTTGGTCGCCGGCGATGACCGCCTTGGAAAGCTCGATTTCTTGAGCCGGGGTAAGAAGCGGATACCTGCCGATCTCTCTCAAGTAAACTTGGATGGGTTCTATTCCATGATGAGTCCGGCCCGCCTTGCGTTCTGCAGTTATGCGCTCTTTCTCTTCGTGCTCGAGCATCTCCACCTTGACGCCCGCCGCAGCCGCGCGGTCAAGAAAGCGTTCAAACTCCGCCATATCGAAATCCGGCCCGTGAAGAAGCCTTTCGACCTCCTCGTACGACACAAACCTCGTGTCCTTGGAGTGCGCAAGTATGTCTTCAAGCTTCGCCCGGAACTTACTCGTTACGCCGGGGCGGCCCTTCTCGCCGGAATCGTGCCCGGCTGCTGCCTTGCTCTTTGCAGCTTGGTCTCTTTTCGTGCCCCGCTTCCCCATTACTTCCTTTCCCGTGGATCTCTTTCTCATCGTCTAACAATCCTGTTGCTCACAACTGACGCGTCCGACCGCGCTTCAGCCGCTCGCCCTTCGCACGCATTCAGAAACTCACCCTGAAACGTCCGAGCTCACCCGTGTGTTCCTTCCACTCCACGTGCACGTCACTCACTTCGGCCGCCCGCGGTCCTTCCCTCAGAAGAGAAACGAACCTCTCGATCTCGTCTCTCTCTCCCTCCGCTTCGATCTCCACGCTTCCGTCCAGCACGTTTCTCACGTAGCCGTTGAGACCGAGTGAGTTCCCGTGGCGCAGGGCGAAGGACCGGTACCCCACTCCCTGCACGATTCCCGACACGATTATCTTTGCCCTCACCTTTTCCATTCTGAAATTGCCGGCTCCTCGCCGTCAACCGGGTAGGCAGAAACGGAGATGTCCGAGGCAATCCGGATTGCCTCGCGATTCCGTTCTGGTCGGGGCGAGAGGATTTGAACCTCCGACTCCCTGGTCCCGAACCAGGTGCGCTACCGGGCTGCGCTACGCCCCGACCACGTTCCCGACATCTATATTATCAGCCTCGCCGACCTGCCATGAGCAGATTCCGCCGCGGGCCGACTCTACGCATTCCGCCCTCCCACGAGAGGCACGAATCTCACGCGTTCTACTTCTTTTCGAAGTACCTTGTCTCCTCGCCGCTCGAGAAGCACCACGCACTGCTCCTCCTGCACGCCCACCGGCAACACCATCCTACCCAAATCGGCAAGCTGTTCCGACAGTCGCGAGGGAATCTCCGGTGCCGCCGCGCTCACTACTATTCTATCAAATGGCGCAAAAGATTTCCAACCGGCTCTGCCGTCTCCGATTCTCACGATGACATTCTTGATCCCGAGCGATTCCAGCCTTCTTCTCGCCCTCTCGGCAAGCTCCGGTATTCGCTCTATCGCAAACACGCTCCTGGTCAGCTTGCTCAAAACGGCCGCGTTGTAACCCGAGCCCAACCCCACTTCCAATACTCTCTCCGGACCGGACAGCTTCAAGAGTTCACACATCCGCGCCACGATGTAGGGCTGTGACATGGTCTGCCCGTGGCCTATCGGCAAGGCATGCTCTCCGTACGCTTCGGGCCAGAGAGCCTCGTCCACGAAGACGTGCCGGGGCATCTGCGCCATGACTTCGAGCACCCTCTTGTCACGTATTCCTCTTCCGACAAGCCCCTCTCTCACCATGTTGCGTCTCGCGATCAAGAAGTTGTCCGAGACACCCGTCTGTGCCACGCGTTGCTCCCGTGATCAGGGCGACAGGTCCCAGCCCTCCGCCTCAGACATCCGCGCGTAGTCAGTCATGTCCAACTGCAAGGGCGTGACCGAGATCGCGCCTTCCTCTATCGCCATGAAGTCCGTCTGTCCCTCCGCGGGTCGCCACGAAGGCTCGTTTCCCCCTATCCAATAGTAAGCTCTCCCGCGAGGGTCGACTTTCTTGATCAAAACGTCCCTGTAGACCCTCTTCCCCAGTTTGGTGACCTTCACACGCGATATCCGTGCTCCCGGCAGATTAGGAACGTTTACGTTGAGAAGCGTTTGACAATCCATCCCCTCTTCAAGAATTCTTCCCGCAAGTTTCAGAGCAAACGAAGAGGCTGCTTCAAAGGAGTAAGGAGGCTTCCCGGCGAGCGAGATTGCGAACGACGGCGCACCCTGGAGCGTGCCCTCGATGGCCGCGGCGACCGTGCCCGAGTAGCTCACGTCCTCCCCAAGATTAGGCCCGTGGTTTATGCCCGCCACGACCAGTCGAGGTTTCTCTTTCAGCAGACCGTTGAAGGCAAGGAGCACGCAGTCCGTGGGCGTCCCGTCCAAGCTCAGAACAGAGTCCTCGATCTCCTTGACTCGCAGGGGATGATTCAACGTCAGCGAATGGCTCGTCGCGCTTTGCTCTCTATCCGGGGCTACGACCACCACCTCGGACAATGTTCCCAGGACTTTCCTGAGGGCCAGAAGCCCGCCGGCACCTACGCCGTCGTCATTGGTCACAAGAATCATGCGCCTCTTTCCTCGAGCCCTCGACGCGGAGCGTTATTGCAAAAGCCTGCGCCTCGGGCGGTGTCTACGGGGCCGACAAGAATCGCGCTACTTCGCGTCACGCGTCCTCCTTCTGGAAGAAAGCACCAATTTGGAGAAACGAACGGCGTCCTTCCAGGGCTTGATGTAGCTCGTCTCCCTTCCGTAAATGGCCGGCATAGGAATGAAGTCTATGCGAAAGCCCTTCCGGACCGCCTTGATCAGTATTTCCGACTCGAGGTCGTAGCGCGCGCCTTCAAGTCTTACGCTCTCCAGCACGCGACTACTTATGAACCTGAAACCGGATTGACTGTCCTCGATGCTTTGTCCGGCAAGTTTCGAGACGATCCAGGAGGTAACCTTGTTTACAATCACGCGCACGAAGGGCATGCCGCCCAAGTCCTTCATCCTCGAGCCGATCACGATATCTGCGCCTTCACTTCCTGCTCTCTCTATGAGCGCGGGAATCAAAGAAGGATCGTGCTGGCCATCACCGTCTATCGTGACCACACCGGAGTAGTTGTGTGACAGCGCCCACTTGAAGCCCGTTCTCAGTGCCATGCCCTTTCCCATGTTGCGCGGGTGTCTGAGAACGGTGTAGCCCCGCTTCTCGGCCTCGTCCGGATAGCCGTCGGGGGAACCGTCGTCAACCACGACGACGTTCTCCTTGCCGACCGCCCTGGCGGTTTTCGCCAACACCTCCAGCAGCTCTGCTCCGGTGAGATAGGCGGGAACGATCACGACAACCTTCATCTATTCAGCTTCTCGCCATATGGGTTCGAAAGTGAACCACTGGTCCGGGTAGAGTCGCACGTACTTTTCCATTACCCCAATGCAACGACGCATCATGTCCTCGAAGGCCCCCTCACCGGCGCCGGGCCTGATGGGTTCTTCAACACAGA
Source organism: Candidatus Eisenbacteria bacterium (assembly GCA_026388185.1). Lineage (NCBI taxonomy): Bacteria > Candidatus Eiseniibacteriota > Candidatus Eiseniibacteriota bacterium. The sequence goes on from JAPLKG010000002.1 coordinate 102,663, forward strand.
ATTTGAAACGACTCCCTCTTTCCCTCACCACAAACCCGGGGACGATCGGCGCCCCCGTGCGAAGGGACAGCACCACGTGGCCGTACGGCACCAGAGCGGGGGAGCCGAAGAAGTCGGTCTCCATTCCAGGTCCCAGGATATTTCTGTCACCCAGAATGGCGATGCACTCGCCCCGTCGCAGAGAGCCGACGAGTTCGTTCGTAGCGCGCGCCCTCGAAACCACTCCGATTCCCTTCTTGGTCCGTCTTCGCACAAAAAACCGGTCGATGCGCTCGTTAGTGTGCGGCATGGCGACGACCGAAAGAGGAAAACCGCTCAGCGAGAGAATTGCGCCCCCCAACTCCCAGTTACCCACGTGCGCTCCAAAAAAGATCACGCCCCTTCCCTTCCGAAACTCCTCCCTCACAACTCGAACCATGTCCATATTCACGTTCGACGTGATCGACTCCGAGGAGATCCTGGGGAAACGCAGAAAATCTACAATGCACTGCCCGAAGTTCCTGAACGTTTTCTTCGCGATCTTGGTGAGCTCCTTGTCGCTCACCGAATCGCCAAACACGCGCCGCAGGTTGAAGATCACCGCCCTCCTGGACTTTGCGTTGAGAGCAAAGTTCAGGTCAGCGAGCGTCAGAGCGATGGAATAACTTACGCGAACGGGTACTACTCGCGCGAGCGCCCCGCCCATCTCGTAGAGGACGTATCCCAGGATGTTCAGCAAGCTACCGAATATGAGTCGACTCCACTTCTTCCCCAATATTTCCCGCTCCTCTAAAACAGAAAATGGTCGGGGCGACTGGATTTGAACCAGCGACCACTAGCCCCCCATGCTAGTGCGCTACCTGGCTGCGCCACGCCCCGACCACAGCGTAAATCCACGAACGTGCTGCATGATACTATATTTTCATCTCGCTCGCAAGGTCATTGCCCGCGCCACGCCCGACGCAACAGCCCTCGCGGTGGCATTCTTTAACCTTTCTCGCGGACCGTCGAAAGGATGCCCTCCAGTTCCTTCCTCACTTCCCTCAGAAACTGAGTTGCTCCCTCCTTCTCGGCCGCGCTCTTCGACGGACCCGAAGATGTGCTTCTGTCTTCGAGTAGTTTCTTGCGAGCGCCGGAGATCGTAAACCCTTGTTCGTACAGCATCTTCTTGATGCTCATGACAAGGGCTATGTCCTTTGTCCGATACATCCTGTTGCCGGCGCGATTCTTCTTGGGCTTGAGCATCTTGAATTGCGTCTCCCAATATCGCAATACGTGAGCCTCGACGCCCGCAATCGCGCTGACCTCGCTGATGGAGTGGTACGTCCGGCCTTTCTCCTCGTCTACCAAATGGAGCACCTCCCTTCTACCAAGTCTCGGATCTCAACTCTCTACTCATGAGCTCATCCATCGCAGAGTGAGCATCTTTGCCCTCGAACAATACGGCGTAGACCTGCTCGGTGATGGGCATCTCAACCTCGTGACGCCTCGCAAGGTGAAGCGCGCTGCGCGTGGTTCTCACGCCCTCGGCCACCATGACCATCTCGGAAAGCACCCCCTCCAGTCTCCGCCCTTTGCCCACTTGCTCTCCCACGTGCCGGTTCCGGCTGTGGCGACTCAGGCAAGTGACGACCAAATCGCCCACGCCCGCCAACCCGAAGAAAGTCTCGCGCCTCGCGCCCAGAGCGACGCCGAGCCTCGTCATCTCCGCTAGGCCTCTCGTTATCAAGGCCGCCTTCGTGTTGTCCCCATAGCCTATGCCGTCACAGATACCCGCGGCTATCGCTATCACATTTTTGATAGACACTCCCAACTCGACCCCGGTAACGTCCTCGCTGGAGTAAACCCTGAAGTGATTCGTGGAAAAGAGCTGTTGAACCTGTTTGGCAAGAGCAACGTTGGACGAGGCCGCCACGACCGCCGTCGGGCACATTCGGCTGACTTCCTCGGCGTGGCTCGGTCCCGCGAGAACCACTATCTTCTCCGCCACGCCAGACGGGAGTTCGTCCGCCAGGACCTCCGACATACGCATCAAGGAGTCGTCCTCCAGACCCTTCGTGCCACTCACGACGACTGCGCACGAAACCTCGAGCTTAGCGAGATTCTTTGCAACACTTCTCAGCGTGTGAGAGGGAACCGCGAACACCACAATCTCACGTCCCTCGACCGCATCAGAGATGTCTGAAGTGAATTGGACGGTCGGCGGTATCGACACTCCGGGAAGAAACCTCTCGTTCTCTCCGCTCTTGATGACGCGCTCACACTGTTCGTTGTCGTACTCCCAGACCTTTACATCCGCGCCCTTGGATCCGAGCACAATCGAGAGCGCCGTACCCCACCCGCCTCCTCCTAGAATCACGAATCTCATAACCTTCTCAACCTCCGCGCAGGCTCAGTTTCCTCTCCGTTCGTTGAAGAATGCGCCTTATGTTACTCCTGTGAGCCACAAGCACGAGGACAGCCACTGCCAACGAAACTCCGAACATGCTTTCCCACCCATTCACTCTCCCGGCGCTGGTGAAATAAACGGCGACGGGCAGTACCACCGCGCCCGCTATCGAACCCAGGGAGACGTACCTCCAGCGTGCGACCACCAGCACCCACACCGCCAAGGAAACACCGAGGGCCGCGGGAGCAATCGACAGGAACATGCCGGCGGCCGCGGCTACCCCCTTGCCTCCCCTGAATGACGCGAAGACGGTCCAGATGTGACCGCAGACCGCCGAAACTCCTCCCAACAACATGAGATCCACTTCACCAAGCCCGATCCCTTGCCGCCACAACAGAGATCCGGCGAGGGCACTCATGGCGCCCTTGGAGACATCCAAGAGCAAGACTCCCACTCCCGGCGCCGCGCCCAGGGTTCTAAACGTGTTCGCCGCCCCGAGATTTCCGCTCCCGTGATCCCTGGGGTCGACGCCCTTGGAGAGCTTGCCTACAATGAGGCTGAAAGGAATAGAACCCAGAAGATAGCCAAACAGGACTGTCAGGACGATGCGATCCAAGTCAACCTCTCTTGCGAATCACAGTTCTCAATTTCAATCTGATCGGGGTGCCATCGAAACCGAATCTCTGCCTCAGACAACGCATCAGATACAGGATGTACGCCTTCCTGAAAGCTCTGGCGTCGTTCGTCATCAGCGTGAAGGTAGGCGGTTCGACCGAAGACTGGAATGCCCTCTTGATCGACGGAGTGTGGCCCGACCTGGAGACCGGAGGTTTTTTCTTCTCAACGGCAATCTGCAGGGCGCGAGTCAACTCCTCCTCACCAAGTTCTCTTCGACTTTCGGACAACACCGAGAGAGCCAGTCTTGGCAATTCCGACACTCTTTGCCCCGTCAGAGCAGACACGAAAACCGCGGGCATATGCTGGAGAAACGGAATCTGCTCCTTCATGAGCTTCTCAAGCTCTATCGAGGTCCTGGAGTCCTTCTTGACCAGGTCCCACTTATTGAAAACCACTACGGACGCCTTACCCGATCGGTAGGCAAGCGCTGCGATCCTGATGTCCTGGGCGGTCAGAGGAACGGACGCGTCAAACAGCACAAAAACCACGTTTGCCCTCTCCACGCTTCTAACGGCTCTGACCACACAATACACCTCCACCTTGTCGGACACACTCCTTTTTCTCCTCAAGCCTGCCGTATCGATCAACATAAACTCGTGACCGTCACAATGCAGGAGGGAATCGACGGAGTCTCTCGTGGTCCCGGGTTGTTCGTCGACCAGCATTCTCTTCTGGTGAAGGAGCCGGTTTACCAGAGAGGACTTCCCCACGTTTGGTTTCCCTATCACTGCGACTCTGATGGCGTCGCTGGACTCCTCGACCGGAGGAGTCTCGCCGAGAGATTCCTCCACCTTTTCCAGCAGCTCTCCCGTCCCCGTTCCATGAAGAGCGGAAACGGGAAGCGGTTGGCCCATTCCCAGACGGTAAAACTCGTGAACCAGCATCTCCCTGTCAAGGTTGTCAACTTTGTTCACGACGACGATGGAGTGCTTGTTTTTCTCTCGAAGGAGTTTTGCTATCTCGACGTCGAGGGGCGTGATACCGCTCTCGCCGTCAACGACGAGAAGCACCAGGCTGGAGGTGTCGATTGCCAGCCATGCCTGCTCTTTCACCAGCGCCTCCATGCCGACCGCGGCCGTCGGCACGTAGCCTCCGGTGTCGACGAGAGAGAATGATCGTCTGCCCCATCTGACTACTGCGAGATTCCTGTCGCGGGTTACACCGGGGTCCCCGTGAACGACGGCCGCTTTCCTTCCCAACAGTCTATTGAAAAGCGTAGACTTCCCTACGTTTGGCCGTCCCACTATCGCTACGACTGGGTTTGGCATCAGCTATTCCTTCCAAGATGAGCTTGTGACCCGACAGTTCCTCCAGTCGGTCCGGGCGAAATCCATCCAGAAACAGCCCCTCTTCGTTGAGGCAGCTCCCGCTGATTGCGGCGACCTCCTCGGGCTCGAGACTTCGCATCGCCCTGAGAATGTCTCGGCCCGTCAGAAGGCCGGACACGGTGATCGATCTCCCGAAAAAGCGATTTTCTATTCCGACGGTCCTCGTTTCGCCGTCGCCGAGCACGCTCGTGCAGACCGGTTCCGCGAGCTTTCCAGTGAGTATGGCGACCGGCCTGCCGCGCGCTTTGACCCGAAGTCGTCGCTTCAGAGAACTCGAGTTTTCGAGAAGAAGCCGCACCAGTCCCACGCCATTTTCGAGCTGAGGAAAACCCTCGTATTCCCTGACTCCGGGAACCGTGGCGTCACTCAGAAGGTAGAATTCGTCCGCCGCAAAAACAAACCTGGTCCCCATCTCGGCGACGAAACCCCTCTGCCATCCGGTGATTCTCTCCAGAAGCTCGTCGCTGCATCTGCGATCCATTGCTTTGAGAGAAGGTAGCCTCTTCCTGAATCGTGAGAGCCCCACCGGCACTACGGCCACCGTTCTCAGGCCTGGAGAAAGCTCCTTCAGCTCTGTGACAGTTCTCTCGATTTCTGTCCCGTCGTTTATGCCGGGGCACAACACGACCTGCGCGTGAACCTGAATTCCTCCCTCCGTCAGGGCTCTGAGTTTCGGAAGAACGTCGGCTCCTCTCGCGCCACCCAGCAGTCTTGCCCTCACCGAGGGATTCGTGGCATGCACGGAAACATAGAGAGGGCTCAGCCTCTGCGTTATGATCCGCCTGATCGCAGAGGGTCCCAGGTTCGTCATGGTCACGAAGCTCCCGTGCAGGAACGACAGGCGATAGTCTTCGTCCTTAACGTAGAGCGTTTCTCTCAAGCCCGGTGGAAGCTGGTCCACGAAACAAAACAAGCATTTGTTCGAGCAGGTGATAGGCTTGAGAGGCTCAAACCTGAGGCCGAAAACGCCGCTTCCGTCTCTCCTGAGCCTTACACGAAACTCCCCGGCCCCTCTTCTTGCGGTCGCACGGACGTCATCACGCTGGCTGTGGAAGACAAAATCAATTATGTCCCTCACCGGGTTGGACCCAAGGCCGACTATGACGTCTCCTCTCTTGAGACCCGACCCTTCAGCCTGGCTGCCTTCCTTTACTGCTTCGATCCTTAACATTGTACTTTAGGCTCGCCTCGCCAGAGACGAATGGAGCGGGCAACGGGATTTGAACCCGCGACTCTCAGCTTGGGAAGCTGATACTCTACCACTGAGTTATGCCCGCTCTCTCGGTTTGTCGTGTCCCGTAACCAAAGATACCCTAAAGAATTGCAGCCGCCATGTCAAGTAATATTCGATGTGTCGTCTCTCTTGAGGATTTCTAGGACCCTCTCGGCGGTCCGATCCGCATCCTCTTCATCGGGGACGTCCAGCCAAGCCGTGATCGAGGCTCCGTTCAGCCAAGTCATCTGCCTTTTTGCAAACCGCCGCGTCTGCACCTTGACCTTCTCCGTGGCCGCAGAGTAGCTGACTTCGCCCCGGAGATGTTGAACCATTTCACGATACCCGACCGTTCTGAAGGAAGGCCAAGCCTCAGAGAATCCTTTCTGCACGAGACGCCTCAATTCTTCGACCAGACCCGCCTCGAGCATCCTTTCGACCCTCTCGTTGATCAGCCCGTAGAGGACTTCCCTCCGGCGTCTCAGACCGACGAGACGAAGAGCAAACTTGCCGGGTCTGGTCGAGGTTCTCTGGAGCTCCGAGATGGATTCGCCCGTGAGCTCAAAAACCTCGATCGCACGAATGACCCTCTCGGTGTCCCGCGGATGAATGCGCCTGGCGGAAACGGGATCAGTTCTTGCCAACCTCTCGTGCAGGGCCTCTCGACCCTGCCGTTCAACGAATTGCCGGAGTTCCGCGCGAAGTGATTCGTCCCTTTCGGGCCCTTCGAAGAGCCCTCTCTCGAGAGCCCGCAGGTAGAGACCCGACCCGCCTACGACGATCGGAACCCTGCCTTCCTTCGCGACGGTTTCCATCGCGGCCGTCGCGTCGACCTTGTACCTGCCACAGCTATACGCTTCCCAAGGTTCTACCACGTCCACCAGATGGTGAGGCGCGCGGGATCTCTCTTCCGGAGTCGGTTTGGCCGTGCCTATGTCAAGCTCTCTGTAGATCTGGCGGGAATCTGCAGAAACTATTTCCCATCCCTGTGATTCCGCGATTCTCACGGCGACCGCAGTCTTGCCGACGGCCGTGGGTCCTACTATTCCCGGGACGAGTAGCTTCTGGCTGGCGTCTCTGACCACTTGGCCCTCTAGCTTCTACCAAGTCTTCGCTCGAGCTCTTCGAAGGAGATTCTGATGAACGTGGGGCGTCCGTGCGGATCACCTTGGGGCATGCTTGTGCCAAAGAGCCTGTCGACGAGGTGATTCATTTCTTGCAGCGTCAGCGCGTCTCCGGCCTTCACAGCCGCATGGCAGGCAAACGATCGAGCCAGTCTCTCTTCGAGGCTCTGGTCCTCCCCGGCTTCCTTCATCGTGCCGTCTATGATGTCGTGCAGCAGTTGACCCTCACGCCAGCAGCGTAAACCGGCGGGTATGCCCCTCACCACGATTCTACTCTTACCGGACGCCTTTATGTCAAACCCGAGTTTTCTGAGATAGACCTCCGTGTCAAGGAGCACCTCAAACTCCTCGGGAGTGAGGTCGATCAAGAGCGGGAAGAGAAGCTGTTGCGTGGAACATGAACCCTTGGATAGGACTCTCCGCGCCTCTTCGTAGAGAATGCGCTCGTGAGCTGCGTGTTGATCGATGATGACGAGGCCGCCCTTGATCTGCGCCAGGACAAAAGCCTTGTGGAGCTGCCACAGGGGCACGACCACCGTCTCCCCCTGAAGCTCTGCCTCAGGGCTCGGCAACTGAAACGGAGTCTCGACTGACAGAGAAAGCTGTCCACTCGTCGGCTCGTATCCCAAAGGCGATTCAGTCACTACAGAACTATTCTCAAGTACCACTTCAAGCTTTGAGAAACCTGGAAGGTTCACGCCGGAAAGCACGGTTCTTGAGGCCTGGCGAAGCGCGTCCTTCACCGTATCGCGCACAAAACCTCTGACCAAGCTCTCGTCCATGAACCGAACCTCTCGCTTCGTAGGATGTATGTTGACGTCCACCCTGTCCGGTGCAAGGCTCAAGAGGATTATGCAGAGAGGATACCTCTCCCGTGGCAGGAGCTCTGCGTAAGCCTCTCTCAAGGCAAAGATGAGCGTCGGGCTCGCAATCCAGCGCCTATTCACGAAGAAGAGCTGGTGCTCGCTGCTCGTTCTGGACAGCTCTGCGCTACCAAGATAACCCTGTATTCCCATTCCTTCTCTCTCCGAATCGATGGGAATGAGCTGCTCCGCGGTCTGAAGGCCGTAGAGTGACACCACGCGGTCGAACAGGCGAATGCTGGGGGAAAGATTCAGAAGCTCTCGTTCGTTCTGTTTGAGAATGAAGTGGATGTTCTCAAACGCGAGCGCGTCGGAGCTCACCACTCTGATAACGTGTCTGAACTCCGTGCTCTTCGACTTCATAAATCTCCGCCTCACGGGAGTGTTGAAGAAGAGGTCTTTCACGGTAACCGTCGTGCCGGGCGCCCTCCCGGTTTCGGACACCTCCTCGATTTCTCCGGCCGTGCAGCGGATCAACGTACCCGACAGGCTCTCGTTGGAACGAGTCGAGAGAAGAAGTCTCGAGACCTGAGCAATGCTGGGCAGAGCCTCGCCCCTGAAGCCAAGCGTGCTTATGGCAAGAAGGTCCTCCTCGTCCAGAAGCTTGCTCGTGGAATGCCTCTCGAGGCAGAGGAGAGCGTCCTCCTTGCTCATGCCGCAGCCGTCGTCCGACACGGAGATCTCCACGTAGAGCGGGTCACCCACGCGAACGGTTATCCGGGTCGCTCCGGCATCAATCGAGTTGTCGATCAGCTCTTTGGCAACACTCGACGGGCGTTCTATGATTTCGCCTGCGGCGATTCTCCTCACGAGTTCTTCAGACAGCCTTGTTATCTTCATCCGAGCCTCCGTCGGCTAGACTATATCAGAAAGTCTTGAACCAGTGTCAACCAGGATGTGGTGAAGCGCGGATATGGGAGGAATCTTCCACGGCTCCCGAGCACTCCGGAGCCCCCGGAAGGGACTCACGAGGCGGGTTTCTTCTCACGAAGAGCGAGGGCTCGCGTCACTCGCCAGAGCGTCTCAAACTACTTCACTATCGGTGACGCATTCTGGTCGAAGGGGTTCATTCTCATGGCAAGAGAAAACAAGAACGGAAAGTTACCTTTCAGATATTTCATGTAGTCCAGCCACTCGCTGGCCAACTGCCCGTAGACTCTCTTTATGTCGCCGGCGAGATGCTGATAGTCGCGGTCTGGAAGAACCGTCGCGTCCTCCCTGGCTGCAAGTTCCTCGGTAAGATGGAAAACTGCACGGAGAAGAACCGTAAATGTTTCGTGCTCGAGAAGCGTCGGATTCTCGACGAGCCGCAGCAGGAAATCCCGTTTCCCCACGAGAAAGCTACGAAGACCTATCAAGTCCACCTTCCTCACTTCCACGCCATAGTCATAAACCTTGAGGCGCTTGCTCATCCCCGAGAACTCGCGTTCAGACCAATTATCCGTCACGATGAGCTCTTTTCGAATCGCCTCCAGCTTTGGATCGAAGTCTGAGAGATAGGCCAACAGTTTCGTTCCAACTTCGCTGAAGAACGCTCCTATCACCATGTTCAGCTTTTCCAACCTCGCACGCTTTTCTCGTTCGTTCAGCAGACTGTGTATTATCAAAGTAACCAGCAGAACCTCGATGAAGACGAAAGCAATGTCGCCGACCAGATACATGAAGAGATGACGCGCGTCTCGGAAGATGGCATAGTCGATAGAGTAGAAAATCGCCGACAGTATGACCAGTGTCACACCCAGCAAGACCTGCCAGCCCGGTCGCCTCATCCGTCGTCCCTCCTTACTCAAAAGAAAAGGGAGCCTGTGAGCTTGCGTTCCGCGAGACCACAAGGATCTCGCCGACCTACCGCTACCGGCCCCCCGCCAAGCACATGATCATAAAAGAAGCAACACTCCCGAGCGCCTGCTAGAAGCGCCGCCCACCTCCACCTCCGCCTCGCCTCTGGCCACCGCCGCCGCCGCCACCAGCGCCACCGGGTCCCCTGCGGCCGCCGCCCTCAGTGCGAGGTCTGGCTTCATTGACGTTGAGCGTTCGTCCTTTCAAGTCCTTGCCGTTCATGCCGGCGATCGCGGACTGAGCCTCCGTCTTTGTGGGCATGTCCACGAATCCGAATCCTCTTGATTCGCCGCTGAACCTGTCCTTTATGATGGTCGCCGACGCGACCTGACCGAACGCCTCAAACGCCTGCCGCAAGTCCTCTTCGGTGACTTCACGCGACAGATTGCCCACATAGATGTTCATCTTGGCCTCCTCTAAAGTTGGGGGTTGACGGCAACGTTTCGCGCAGCGCAAGAAACCTGGTTACAATCTAACACGACATCTGTCCATCTTGAGTGAGAAACTCATCACGGCAGGATCGAGAAGTTCTGTGGATGCTGACTTCGCGGAGATGACTCTGACGGAAGCAAGACTCTCTAGAATCTCTCGTATCCAAAGCGACACAGTGGGGAAAATCCAACATCGACGTGACGCAAGGCGTCCCGGCTGCGGGGTTTCTCGAAACAACCCTGAATTCCCTCTCCGCAACCTGTGGCAGCCTATCCCTCCTCCAACGTACAGTCCTGCAACGGAACCCATTTTATAGGTGTCAGGAAAGCGGGTCAAGACAATTGTTGCCAAAAAATGATATTTCAACCTGTGCCGTCGAGGAGGAGTGATCGCAACGGAGGTGAGACTCGCAAGCGCGGACCAGACTACGATAGCGAGACGCTGATCAACTGATGTGCCTTCTTGAGGTCCGATACGTCTTTGGGCCAGTAGAGTTGCAGGCCCTTCAGACTGAGTTCGGGAGCAGGCGAGACGTACCTCACTGCCCCGATGCGCGCGAGAAGAACTTCGATTCTCTCGAGGATGACGTTTCCGTCCCTCGGAGTCTGAGGGGAAACCACGACAAAGGTGGCCTCGCCTGTTCTACCGATCGTGTCCACCTCTCGAACGCTCTTTCGCAAACCCCCACAGAATTCTTCGAGAAACGCGGAGCGCCACTCGTCTCCCAGTCTCTGGAAGGCCGCGGTCAATCCTTCCACCTCGGCGACGGTGATACAGAAGCCGATTCCATATCTCTCGTACCTCTTGGCTTCATCGTCAATCTTCTTCAACACTGCCTGGGCGCCAAGAAGCCCCGTCTCCGAGTCTCCTTCGGTGAATTGCTCCGCCTGCATGGAGATCAGCACTCTCTGGAGGCCGTGCGCCGCGTATCCACAGAACGACTTGAAGAGATTGCCTTCTCCCTCGCCGAAGGCTTCCTTCTTTCCCTCTTTCATTCTGAGAAGAATAGAGACGCCGAGGAACTTGCCTCCGGCCCTGAGAGGTCCCACCAAGAAGGAGCTGATGCCCAACCTTTCGACTTCCAGGCAAAGCGTTTCGTCGGCATCTTCGGAAGAAATGAAGCTCATTTCTTTCAGGGACTCGGCCGCGAGAAGCTGTCTCGCTCTACCCAGTCCGTCTTCCTCTTCCACGCCTTCCGTGCCGCGCAGACCGTCGACAAACCAGGTGCGTCCGTCTTCGCACGCGATAAGGCTGACGTCCGCCTTGAAAAGGCGCACTCCCTCCGACGCAACGATACGCACGACTTCCTCTATCTTATGAGTGGTCATCAAGGAAGAAGCAACCTGGTTGAGTTCCGCCAGCACCGAGGCCTGTTCTCTGAGTCCGAGGAGCGAAATCTCCCGACCCAGTTCCTTCGCCATGTACCGCCCCACCCTCTCAAAGGCGCTCAGGAAAGCCTCGAGCTCGACTTCGCTCACCTTGATGGAGTCAAAAACAAGAAGCCCCTGCTTGTGCTGAGCTCCCAGAGGGACGCACAGAATCCCAAGGTCTTCGCCTCCCAGAATCGGCGAGACGATGCTCCCCGGAAGAAGCACTCGCGACTTGCCGGACGATGCGGCCCGGCCGAGGAATCCTTTGCCATCTACTACGACGCGCGGAAGCAAGGGCTCCGCGTCTTTGGTCGAGGAGGCAAAAAGGATCGATCTTCCACTTCGTTCCTTGTCGGGAAGGTAGATGTAACAGTCGGCTTCGAGTTCCCGCCCCAGTGAGTCGGCGAGAAGGCGTACTTTCTCATCAAGCGGGACTTCCTTCATCAATTCTTCTTCTGCCGCTTCCCTCAGAGTGAGCTCCAGTGCTTTGTTGGCAATCGTGCTGTATTCGACGGCCTTGTGAATGACTTCGGTCACTCTCTCGGCCAATTTTTCCAGAAGATGAAGATCTCTGCCCTGGAAGACGGAAGGATCTTTGGAACTGCCCACGTTGAGAACGCCGATCGCGCGACCCTTGGCCATCAAAGGCACGCACATGGCTGCCTTGACGTCACTTCTTTCCTTCCCGCCTCGCTGCTGGTCGATCTCCGCCTCTCCCGAGATCAAGAGAGGGCGCCCCTCCAGAGCCACCTTCCCCGCGATCCCTTCACCAAGTCTCTGCCTGGTCGTGCGAACCGTGTCCCCACTCAGCCCCTGAGCCATGGCGATACGCAGTTCTCGCCCCTTCTCGTCCAGAAGCATGATGGAGCCGGAGTCGGCCCCCGTACATCTGATCGCCAGATCAAGAATCCACCTGAGGAGCTTCTGCCTGTCAAGAGCGAGACTCAATGTGTCGGCCAGCGTGCCGAGGGCCAGGGATTCCTCTGCCCCCAGCTCGAGCGCGCCGGGCTCGGGCGTCTTATCTTCGGGGACGCGCCCCGTGGCCTCATCGGGCCTCATCGTCCCGACCCCGCCTCCCAGTATTTGGTTGACCATGCGCTTCGCCTCTTCGCTTCCGCACAAGACCACGTCCACGTCCAGAGACGTCAGCGAGGCAATATTGGTCGTCGCCGGAAGTCGCATGATCTCCGCAATCCTCAGCGCGGCGGCGGAGGCGTCTTCGTCAGCTATGGATACCACTTCCCAGCGATCGTCCTTGACCATTGCCGGGATTAGATCGAGGTCGCTCTCTTTGAGACCGACGATTGCCAGATTTCTCTTTATTGTGTCCATTAAGGAGTGCCTTCCTCACATGTTTTGAGACAAGGGCTTGCAGATGCAACAAACATACCAAGAACCGCGGAGGCTTCGACCCTCCGCCAACGCCCGTTGCTCCCGCAACCGTCGTGCCTCACGACAGTTCCAGCCCCACCCGGGCTTCCTCGTCCGGCTCACTCTTTGTTCTTCTCGAAAACGAATTGCAGACCGCAATGCTTCTTGCTTTTTGCGAGGGCCTACATCAGTTTAAGCCTGCCTGTCCCGATGTTTTGGGCCCTGTCCCGGGCTCGGACAACGATCGTGTGCTCTCCAGGTGCAAGCGCCGGTCCGTGCGCGACCTCGCCGAGCACAAAGGAAAACTCTTCGCGCGGAGAGTCAAGTAGCCCGTCCGAGGACTGGACATTCCGCCACTCGCCTCCGTCCAGAGAATAGTCGAGCCCCACTATCGGACTCATGTTGTCTGAGACCCTGCCGCCTATTCTGACGCCGGCCTCTTCTCTCGCATACTTGAGGCCGGAAACAGTCGGAGGGGTGTTGTCTATCTCGAAAGGCAGACTCACGCCCTCGGCAGTCAGCGCCTCCGAAGTCGTGTTGTCTGGTAAGTCACTCGCCACTACCTTGAGCAGGTAGGTCCCGTCGGCAAAGGATCCGCTATTCCACGTGAAAATCGGCTCCTTGAAATCCTTTTCCAAAAGTCTCCAATTTGCCTCGTCGATTCCGCGACAGAAGATCGAGAAGATGAGCCTGTCACCATTGGCATCAGAAGCCTGCCAGACTGCGGTACGAAAAACCCTCGCCCAGGTCGCGTCCTCTGGGGCGCGTTCTTCCTCATCCGAGGTCAGAGAGTATTCCACCTTGATCCCGCCCGGAAGCGTCTGGGAAATCCTCTCCGGTATCTTGTCCATGCCGCCCCTCGAAAAAGCCACGCCCTGGGGTAACACCTGAACGGAGGTCACCGTAGGTGCGACATTCTTCTCGAGGTAGGATAGAGTCACCTTTCTGAACGAGGGCGAAGGTCTTCCGCTCGACGAACGCAGTGCGGCCTTCCATTGCAGAAATCTTCCCGGAAACGACTTCCCAACTTCTCCAGACGATGACAGCTCTTCACCCCATTCACTCCAAGTCTTGTCCGGCTTCTCACAATTGCCCGATCTGACGGAAAACGCGAGAGAGGTCCCGGGCGGAACTTGCCCCTCCCAAGTGAGACCCCCGCATCGTGAGACGCCGACGGCATCAAAAACATTGGACACAAGCGTGCCCTCTCTGCAAAAGGACGGTCCGGCAGAATAGACTCTGGCTCTGTTGCCCGTCGAGAAGACGAGGGCACGACCCACTCCAACAATGTCCAGAATCTGCGAATCGGCGACCTTCTCGAGAAGCTCCACCTTTCCGTTCACCAGGCCGTAAATGGTCCCCTCATCGCCGGTCCCCACGATCAGACTGTCCTTTCCGGCAAGATAAAGCGAATAGACGCTCGAACGCGAAGTCGTCCAGAGCTTGAGTGCAGTCCCGTCCTGCCATATCTTGTAGATGGCTGACATCAACTTCGTTTGCTCCTGGACCTCGGAGCCGGTGTCGTCCGACCCCGAATCTGTCTGCTGCGCGACGCCTTTCCTGCTCTGAGACACCGCGACAGCGTACACCACTCCGTCTCCGTCCACCACAAGGTCTCGCACTTCCTTCTCGTCGCAATCGTAGAGAACCTGTCCCTTGCCCTGGTAGGAGACGGATATCACAAGGCCGCTTCCCTCCGTTCCCAGGATCAACTTTCCATCGACATACTTGGCACACATGACGTGCCTCTCGCCCGTCTCGTAGAAGAGCTCTCCTGAGCCGTCGGGCGTTATCCTGTAGACCCTGCCGTGATCGCCGGTCCCGGCGTACAGATTTCCTTTCTCATCGATGGCCAGACACCAGACGTAGCTTTCTCCGGTCTTGAAGAAGACGGAGCTCTCTCCGTTTGGGCTTATCTTGTAGACCAGACCTCCCGGCGAAGTACCTGCGTACACGGCGCCGTTCTTGTCAACCGCAAGACTCAGGACTTCGAGCTCAGGGCTGTCCAGAACGAGAGACGTCTCGCCGCGTGCGTCAAATTTGTACACGTTGCCGCCGTCGCCGCTCCCTGCGTACAAGTTTCCCCTCGCATCCCTCGCGACGCACCAGAAGTAGCTTTCGTCGCCGCTAATGAGGCTGTCCAACTCGAGGGCGAGCGACACGACGTCGGATTGTCTGATGGACACGCATTCGGGAGTGCCGCTCAGAAATTCCGACGCCTTCTCGGTGGTCCAGAAGGACGTCTCTCTTGCCGCGATGGTGCCGGGCAGGCCCGCCACAACAGCGACCAGGATCAGAGATATTGACAGCGCTAGTTCCCAAGAACGAAGCTCTTTTGGCCTCACGTCTACCTCCCGGCCTTTTGATGCTTAATCTTCAAGCTCACCGATCGGCGCCCCTCCAGCGCGTAGTCGGTGTCCGACGCGACTGCGCCGAGTATTCCCAGCGGCGTCTCGGTGAGTGCACCTGAACGAGTCGAGCTATCCAGCACGCTGGAGAAAGAGGAAGGCGGCGATGGGAACGGCTTGCCTTCAATCCCTGCCTCCTCACTCCGCGCAGAAAGCACGCACTCGAGTCGATCCCCTCTCCCGGAACTCTCGATCTGTGACATCAACTGCTCCAGATTCGCCGGAGGAAGTCTCCTGTTCGTCGACTGCTCTTCCCACACCCTCATTTCTGGAGCGGAACACACCAGGATTCGAGCGCGCTCCGCCTCGCACGTCAAGGGAACGACCAGACTGAACCGCCTCAAGAACACTTCCCCCCTGAACGGTTTTAGCTTGACGGTGACGCGTATCGAATCGCCGGGCATTACTTCCTCGGGGCGAACGGACACCTCTTCAATCGAAGCCACCCTCTGCTCTCGCCGGACGAGCAGCGTGCAATCTATGCGACGGACGTCGGCCTCTTCGAACTGGTTGTTAAGGAGAGTTTCTACCGGCGCAGAAACCATTTTCGAGATTGCCGAGGCAGGATCGGTAGTGAAAAGGACGTTCTCGTATTCCACCTCGTGTGTCGCCCCGTGCTTGTCGACGAACTCAATCTCGCCGGCTGCCTTTATGGTCATGTCTCCGACGGCGCCGCACAACGTGAGCGCCGCGCTGGTCGCGCTCCATCCCACAAGCATTCCGGTGAGGAGCTTGTTTTTCACTACGTCGAAGTGAAACGTCCTTTCGCCCCCCGTCCCGGTCTTCACAACGACGCCCACCGGTACTAGAGAAGGAACGGATCCAATCTCGCCTAAGACCCCCGAGAGACTCTCACCGGTTATCTTTCCCACCATCCGCAACGGAGACGCAAGTTTCACCGAGCCCGCAAGGCTCGGGAGCACCGTGTGCACGTACGCGGTACTCATGGGGATCCCGGCGAGATTTCCGAGCATGAGCCCGTGGCCGAAACCAAGTACTCTTGCCCCTTCCGTGTACGTCACGGTCCCTATGGCCGCCACGACACCGTCTCCCCTCACGAACTGCGCCGCCATCGCGGCCCCCGGGACGAGCGTATCGCCTTCGACCGATCCTCCGGCGCCGCCGGTTTGTGCCACCACCATGTTGAGGCCGCTCGCCTCCTGTTCTATCACGCGCAGAACCGCTGGATGAAAGCCCGAAACCAGGAGCGGCGTCTCAATCGCCTTCATCGTCCCCGCAGGGATTTCCCAGTCGCCCGAACTCAAGTCATTCCGGCTCCTCGGCTGGGCCGAGCCTGAGCCGATTCCCGCGGTCTCAAGCCCCAGCATCTCCTTTATCGGCGTGACCCCGACGATAGGCTCTTTTGAGAAAGCCCAGGTGTACGCCATGGCCCCGATCAATTTGCCTTCGACGTAAACAGGCGTTCCACTCATGCCGGCTGCGATTCCTGCGTTATCCACTTGTGGCCCCGACGCTCTCGCAAGTATGAGGTCTCCCCCAGGTCTCCAATTGCGGAGCACCCCGAGTATTTCAACGTCAAATTCCTCAATTCTCGAGCCCAAGAACACGCTCTTTGCCTTCCCCTTCATCCCGGGACGTATTTCATCCAGATTCATGAAGGACGCATCGACAGCCGCGGTCGGCCCCGGCGCACACACCACGAAGCAGCCAAAGAGAAAGACTTGAACGACCAGTCTTGTGACCCAGAGCCCTTTTCTCATTCTCACCGTCCTGTCACAGTACGGCCTTCACCACGCACGCAGCGGTTGTGCTTCGCAGTTGAAAGCCCTCCGTCACCGTTTCTCATTCACGGGCGAGTTCGTCCCGAGTCATTTCCGCTCAAGAGTGTCGACGTTGACGACCTCGTACCTTCGCGTACCCATTCCCAACTCCTCGGCGTACTCTATTTGTCTCTCGCCCTCTATCTCCAGTCTCAGGCCCTTGAACTTGTCCGCGCCGGGACCCACGTCGGGCCCGAGCCCCGAACCCGGCAGGGCCGGCTGGGCGTTGACCATGTCGAGCGACGCCTGCTCCACCGCGACCGGATCGATCGAGCCAAGAATCCCGACGTTCGGGACAATCGCGTTGTCGCTCCAGCCGAGGCAATCGCAATCGGGCGTCACATCGAGCACAAAATTGAAGAACGCGGCTCTTCCCTTCTTGTTCTCGAGCACGCCGTAGGCGGTCTCAACGATTTTCTCGCAAAGGTTCCGAGGTGATTCGTTCCACAGTATTCTGAGAGCTCGCTCCGGACACACGGAAATGCACTCGCCGCAGCCCGAGCACTTCGAGTAGTCGAACGTCGCCTTTTGCGCCACAATCCTTATTGCGCTCGACGGACAGTCTTCAACGCACCTGGCGCATCCCGTGCACGAGCCCTTGTCCCTGAATTCCGGTTTCACAACGGCGTGCATCTTCTGTTTCGCGCTTCTCGAGCCGAGACCCATCCCGATGTTCTTAAAAGTACCCCCGAATCCCGTACCAAGGTGTCCCTTGAAGTGAGAAATGCAGAATAGGGCGTGCGCGTGGTGTGCGTTTGCGCCGTACCGGACTTTCTTGAAATGCTTCAGCCCCACCTCGACTTCGACGTAATCCCGCGACGCTATTCCGTCTGCTATCACGATGGGAGCCCCGATGGTGGCGTGACTGAACCCGTGCCGGACCGCCAGATTGAGATGGTCTATGCCGTTACTCCGCTCACCCAGGTAGAGTGTGCAGGAGTCGGTCAGAAAAGGCTTTCCCCCCCCTTCCTTGATCCAGTCCACCGCCTTCCGCACAAAGATGGGATGAACGAACGTGGTGCATCCTTCCTCGCCGAAAGTCAACTTTACGGCGACAAGATCTCCTCTTTCAAAGATGTTCAACGACATGGCCTCGAGCATGCCACCGAACCTTGCCACAAGACCTCTGTTCGTTTTCGACCTGACCGGGGCGAAATAGACCTTAGCGACTTCCGGCAAGCTTCTCCACCTCCTCGAAAAGTTTCTTCAGGAATCTAATCCCTCTCTTCGCCGCCTCGATGTTGAGACTCTCGTCCATGAGAATCCCTTGATACTGCACCTCAACGAGTCTCGTCACGACTTCTCTCCAGTGAATGTTGCCTTTCCCTATCTCCAGGTGGTCGTCCCTGACTCCACGGTTGTCGTGTACGTGAACGTGAGCCACGAGGTCGCGGCCGAAGTGCTCCAGCATCTTCTCCGGCAAGACCGTGGTCGTGTTGGCGTGGCCGACGTCGAACGTTACTCCGGCTCCTTCCAAGCCCTCCACCAGATGCATGACGCCCGACGCAAGACTCCTATCCAAGAAGGGAAAACCCGAAGGCATGTTCTCGACACATACCCTGATGCCCCTTGGCCTCGCGAAAATGTGGATCTCCTCAAGAGATTCCTTCTCGAGCGCTCTGATCTTCTCACGCTCCTCGATGGAGCCCCGCGTACCGGGGCTCGGATGGACGACTATGATCGAGGCCTCGATCACGGAACCCACCTCGATCGCCTCGAGTATGCGTCCCACGCTCTGCTTTCTCAGTGAATAGTCCAGCGCGCCAATGTCCGTCGACGTGAATGGAGAATGCACCGTGTATTCCACGCCGAGGGCCTTCCTGACGGACTGAAGAAACCGCGTGTTTATGTCGAGCGGCGTTGCGTAGGGGCTGTCGCAGACTATCTCGACCGCCTCGAAACTGTCCTTGGCCCCATCGAAAAACTCCTCGACCCTGCCTTTCATGAGCGTTGAAGCGCCGAATTTCATCCTCGCAATCCTCCGAGTCGCCCTTCTATTCCTTGTCGGCCACGTGAGCCGTTCTTGCATACTTCCGCTTCAGTTCGTCGAGCACGCGCAGCGCTTCCAGGGGTGTCATGCATTCCGTGTCCATCCCGGCAAGCTCCTTCACCATAGACCTCGCGCTTTCGGCGAAGAGGTCAAGCTGATCACCGGGTATTACTGCCTCCGCCCTACCCAGCGGGCTCGGCCCGCCATTTTCGAGGGACGCGAGTATTTCCTTCGCCCTTTGCACGACAGGCTCAGGCAAGCCGGCCAGCCTCGCGACCTGGATTCCATAGCTCCTGTCCGACGCCCCCTCGACGACCTTCCTCACGAAAACTATCCTGTCGCCCCATTCCTTGACAAGCACGTTGATGTTCCTGACTCGTTCCATCTGCGATGCAAGTGCGGTCAGCTCACGGTAGTGCGTCGCGAACAAGGTTCTGGGCCCCAGCCTCTGAAGATACTCGAGCACGGCCCACGCGATGCTCATCCCGTCAAACGTGCTGGTGCCCCTGCCTATTTCATCAAGCACGACGAGGCTTCTTGCGGTACAGTTATTGAGAATGCTCGCGGTCTCGCTCATCTCTGCGAAGAACGTCGAGCGCCCCCTGGCAATGTCGTCCGACGCACCCAACCTGCAGAACACCCTGTCCACTACTCCGATCTCGGCAAGATTCGCCGGAACAAAACCGCCCATCTGAGCGAGCACGACCGCGAGTGCTATTTGTCTCGTGTACGTGGACTTCCCTGCCATGTTCGGACCCGTGACGATCAAGACCTGTGCATTTTCGCCGTCCATGTCCACGTCGTTCGGCACGAACCCCTCGTCTTCGAGCATCGCCTCGACAACCGGGTGTCTCGAGTCGCGCAACAATATTCTTGTGTCCTCACGCATCTGGGGCCTCACGTATCCTCTATCGAGGGCGACGCGAGACAACGACAGGAGCAAGTCTGCCTCCGCAACTGCTGCCGCCGCCTCGAGAAGAGCGGCGGAGGCTTGGGACACCCTCTCCTGAAGCTCTCCCAGCAACCCGAGCTCGATCTCGAGTTCCCGCTCCTCCGCACCAAGGACGAGGCTTTCCCTCTCCTTGAGTTCTGCGGTTATGAAACGCTCCGCATTCACGAGGGTTTGCCTTCTCACGTAATCAGACGGAACACGCGAGAGATTGGCTTTCGTCACCTCTATGTAGTAACCGAACACTTTGTTGTATCCGACCTTGAGCGTGTTTATCCCCGTTCTCTTCCTCTCTCTTTCCTGAAGCGACCTTATCCATTGCTTCGCCTCGAAAGAGGAATCCCTTACGCCGTCAAGCTCTTCGCAAAAACCCGGCCGGATGAACCCGGGAACTCGTGCCATCAGCGGCGCGTCTTCCACGAGCGCCCTCTCTATGACCGAGGCAAGCTCGTCGGTCTCGCCTATTCTGCCGCCGAGCGCCTTGAGAAGAGAGCTGCCGGCGCGCGTCAGGATTTCCCGGATCCCCGGTAGCCTTCTCATGCACTTGCCGAGCGACACCACGTCCCGCGGACCGCCCTTCCGATTCACGATCCTGCTCAAGAGCCGTTCGACGTCCAGAAGTCCTGCGAGCGCCTCAACGAGCGTTTCTCTGGTCCGCGCGTCGGACGCCAGCTCACTGACAGACTCGTGCCGCTCCGATATGACCTCCACGCGCGCGAGCGGCCTCAAGATAGTCATTCGAAGAAATCTCGAGCCCATCGCCGTCTCGGTTCTCCTTATGGTTCCAAGCAAGGAGCCATCTTCGTTGCCCGTCCGAATCGACTGGACGAGCTCAAGATTGCGGATCGTTGTGTCGTCCATCATAAGAAAATCGCGCTGCCTGTATCTCGTCAACTTGAAAATCTGCTTGAGTCGCGTTCCCTTGAGCTCCTTCAGGTACGCCAGCAATGCTCCTGCCGCCACGGCGCCGGCGTCGTCCCCGTCGAAGCCAAACGATCCCAGCGAGGAGGTCCCGAAGTGCGCCTCGAGCTGGGAACAGGCGGCGTGCGCACTGAACTGCCAGCCTTCTCTCTCCGTGATCCTCGCCGCAGAGTGCCCCTTCAGTCTTTCCGACAGAAGGCGCGCGAGATCTGAACCCTCTGGCACGACGATCTCGGCCGGAGAGAGCCTCTCGATTTCCTCGATGGCCTCACCAAGTTTCATTTCACTAGCTTCAAACTCACCCGTTGAAACGTCTGCGACCGCAAAACCGCACGGCTCCCCTGCGGCCACGGCCACGACGTGATTGTTCTTCCCTGCTTCGAGCAGCGAGTCCGAAAGCACGGTCCCGGGAGTGACGACTTCGACCACTTGCCTGGCGACAAGCTTCTTACTCTTGTCCGGCTCTTCGATCTGATCACATATTGCCACACTGTGGCCGTTCTGTATCAGTTTGGATATGTACCGCTCGGCGCTGTGCCACGGAATCCCGGCGAGAGGAATCTTCCCCTCTTCGTCTCTGTCTCGAGACGTGAGAGCGAGCCCCAGCACTTTCGAGGCGGTAATCGCATCGTCGTAGAAGGTCTCGTAGAAATCTCCCATCCTGAAGAGGAGAATGCAGTCGCGATGTTTCTCCTTGATCCGGCTGTACTGACGCATCATCGGAGTTTGCTTCTTCACCGAGCACCGCCAATCTGTTTTCGAGACGCTTCGGCATTCTCTCGAGAAGCCAAATCGTGGGAAAGAGCGCAGTCTCTTGCGGGGCAACTTGGCTGCGCAAGCCTAAGTCACTTTGCAACTATGCTGTAGGAGAGACCGAGGCGAGCCCGAAGCTCTTTGCCCTTGCGCTCGGCGGCCTCCCTCGTAGGAAAATCTCCCAAGCCTACTACGTAGAGAACTCTTCCGCCGCGCTCCTCTTGCACTATTACGACCTCAGTCACACCTTCGTCTCTCAGCAGGGACGCCAGCCCGTTTGCGTTGGTTTCCTGACTGAAAGCACCCAGCTGTAGCGTGTAATTGCCGGCCTGCGTCGAGACGGCCTTTGCCTTTCCTGCGTCCCTTGTCCTCTCACGGACAAGCGTGGCCTCGGAGGTCGCAGGAAACTCTCGTCGAAGCCTCGCGTAAAGGGCGAGCGCCTCGTTCTGCCGCCCGAGCTTGTCGAGGCAGACTCCCGCGCCATAGAGCGCACAGGGGAGCCAGTCGCTCCGGCCGAACTTCGTCACAATTCGTGTGTACTCCGAAAGGGCCAGAGAGTAGTTTCCCTCGGCCCTGAGACAATCACCTACCCCGAGTGTCGCCGGTACCACGAGGCCTGTTCCTGCGTCGTCCGCCTTCACGGCTTCGAAGTGTGGTATCGCCTTTGCGGGATCGCCGGCTCCCTCCAGTGAGAGGCCCAGCCAATAGACCGCCGTCACGCGTTCTCTCTTGGATGGTTTGAGATCTCTCGCCTTCTCAAAGTGCTTCACGGCTCCCAAGTAACTGCCAAGCGCGTAGTAGTGAAGACCGAGTTCCGTCTCGGCGCGCCAACGAAGCGGGTGGCCGGGAAACTCCGACACAAAACGCTCGAGCAGGCCCAATGCGCGTTTTCCGTTCTCTTCGCACAGGCCCTGGATCAACAGAGCCTCGCCCCTGGCCTTCTGATCCTGCGAACTCGCCAGGACACTCGTCGCGATCTCCCTGGCCCGGTCTCTCTCACCCTTGCCCAGTAGCTCCCAGGCCTTCGCGAGTTCCTGAGCGCCTGCCAGGGACTGAAGCGCGACCAGCAGTCCTATCGAAAGCAAGATCACTTTCTTCACCGAAGGCACCCCTACGACAAGAAGCTCTCCCAGGTCTGGCATTTCGGACAGCGCCAGAGTACGTCCGGAGAACGGTATCCGCAAGCCGAACACACATAATCCTCGGTTCTCGCACCGATGACTTCCAAGAATCTCTTCAACTCGTCCATGGCCTCGTCCGTCTCACCCATCTGGTAGAGAAATGCTATCAGCCTCTGCCTGGCGAGAGCAGAAACCGGGTCGTACGCCAGAACCTCTCGCAACACGCGGACCGCCTCTTTGAGATCTCCCTTCTTCTGGTGAAGACCCGCCAGCTCGATGAGCGTTCTCACGTTCTTCGGGCTTTCTCTGAGGATGGCTTCGTACACCGCGACGATGTCGCTGAGGTTTCCTCGTTCAAAATAGGCCCTCTCGAGTCTGCCGAAAACAACGTACGCTATCTTGGGGAACCGGGACGCTATGAGCTCCCAGAGACTGATCGCTCTTCTCAAGTTCCCTTCCTCGAGATAGATGTCACCCAGATAGAGAAGAGCCGGCACGCATTCGCTGTCCAATCTCAGGGCATCCTTGAAGTATCTCTTGGCCTCTTTGGGCTTGCCCCGCCTGAGAAAATCGTGCCCGATGTAACTCTTGTACAACCCCAGGAACGGCCGTCCTTTCCTCCCCTCGAGCTTCTCCAGCTTTTCCAGCTCCTCCTGCATCTCGTAGGCCTTGTCCCACTCCCTCTGTATCTCGTAGACCCGCGTCATCAGCCTCAACGGGAAGGGGCTCTGCTTGTTCATCGCCCTGATTTTCTGCGCACAAACAATCGCTTCCTGGTACTTGCCGCAGGCAAGATTGTCCTCCGCAAGGCTCCTGTAGAGAGCCTCGAGCAGTGTTCGGTCCGAAATCGTCCTGACGGTCAAACCACGATGTATTCGCAGCGCCTTTTCGATCTCTCCCCGCTTGCGCAAGAGGTCGCCAAGTCTTATGTACGCGTCGATGTTCTGGGTGTCCTCGCGAATGGCTTCTCTCAGGTTACGCATTGCGCCTTCGTCGTCGCCTTCCAGAAGGCAATTCAAAGCCCGCGCGTACGTGGAGTGGTTCGAGGAGGAAGGTGTGGGCTTCACTCTCCTGACCCTCCAGATGAGGTAGGCCGCAATGGCCACTGCGAGCACGACTATTACGATTGGCACTTCTAACCACATTTGGGAGGACTCCTTGAGTTCTAGACTAGATCGTCACTCCGACTTGACTGTGACTTCGTCCAAGGGAAGATTCCTGAGTGCGTTCAGTTCCTCGAGTAGCCTCTTGTTCTCCTTGCGCAATCTTGATGCGTCACGACGCACCTTGATGTCGTGCCCCAGCGATATGAAGAACCACACGAGCATTCCTATCACAAACGCTCCGAACAAAGCAAATATGAGATGGACGTTATACGTGTACGCTTCCTGAGGGAAAAAGAACACGATGTCCACGCTCTTACCCTGATTGAGCAGAGCGAAACCCAGAACCACGACGAAAACCACGAGCAGAAGAAACATCCTGACAAACCACAAGAGAATCACCTCCAACCAGGTTACTGATCCAAGAGAGACCCACGAAGCGAAATCCCCTTCGAAGAGTCGATCCGAGCCTTCATGTATCTGCCGACCATCTCCCGGGGTCCGTTCACATGCACCGTCCGGTTACATCTTGTTCTGCCCAGAAGGAATCTCTCCTCTCCCTTGCTCTTTTCAGACTCCACCAGCACTTCCATCACTCTACCGATCAGAGAGGCACTTTTCCCCCGGGACACACGCTGCCCGATGGAAATTAGCTCCGAGAGCCTCCGCTCCTTTTCCTCGCGCGGCACATCATCGTTCATGGAGGCAGCTTCCGTACCCGCCCTCGGAGAAAACTTAAACATGAACGCCGAATCGAACCCCACTTCCTCGACCAACGCGCAGGTTTCCTCGAAATCACCGACCGCCTCCCCCGGAAAACCCACTATTATGTCCGTCGTGATGCTGGCGTCGGGGACAGCGCGCCTGACGGCCTTCACTATCTCCCGGTATCGCGTTGCCGTGTACCCTCTGCGCATCCTCTCCAGGATGCGGCTCGATCCTGACTGCAGGGGAAGATGCAGGTGCTCGCAAAGGTTCTGCTCGCGCGCCATCGTCTCGATCACAGAGTCGGACATGTCCTTCGGGTGCGAAGTGGTGAACCTGACTCTCGAGTCGCGGGCCGCCCCGGACGTCATCGCAAGAAGCTCTGCGAAATCCACCCTTCCGTGGGTGTATGCATTTACGTTCTGACCAATCAGGGTGACGTCCTTCGCGCCTCCGTCCACCAGAGACCTCACCTCTTTCAGCACCTCCTCGTGTGGCCTGCTCACGGCAGGTCCCCTGACGGCGGGAACGATACAAAAGCTGCACGCGTTGTTGCAGCCTTTCATGATGCTGACAAAGGCCCTGAGTCCTCGAGCCGGCCCGTCGCTCGAAGCTTCGAATCGAAATCCAGAATCTCTCGTCGTGTCCAGCGTCTTCGAGCCGGTCGCCAGCGACTTCTCGAAGGCCGGTAGCAGCGCCGAGTAGGCGTCTGGGCCGATGACGATGTCCACCCCGCGCCTTCTCAGAATCTCAGGCCCAAGCCGTTGAGCCATGCAACCGCAAACCGCGAGGACGGCCTTCGTCCTCTGTCTCACGCGGCCCAGCTCACCGATTCTCGCCAGGGCTCTTTCTTCCGCATGTTGCCTCACGCTGCACGTGTTGACAAGAATGAAGTCGGCGTCTCCCGGGTTCGAAGTTTCCGAGAAACAGTGTTCTCTGAGAATATCTTCCAGCTTCCCGGAATCGTACACGTTCATCTGGCAGCCGTAGGTCTCCATGTAGTACTTCACCCCGACTCGCTCCTCCTCAGCATGCCTGAGCCAGCAGACTACTGTCAGTCCTCGCGGTGATTCTCACCCGTATCGCGTCTCTGGGCTTCTTACCCTGCGCCCTCACGAGCACCCTCAGATAGTTCCCGGTGGTTCCCTTGAAGAGTCCGGGCTCGACTTCTTCCTCAAGGATCGCCTCCGCAAGAACCCCCATCTGAGACTCAACGAAAACGGACCTCTTTCTCGCGCCCAACTCTCTCAAGACGCGAGCCCTCGCCCTCTTGACCGAATGAGTCGGCTCCAGCCCCATCTGCCAGGCCTGCGTTCCAGGCCTTCTGGAAAACGGAAACACGTGCAAATAGCTCAGCGGCAGTCTCTCCACAAGTTCACACGTTTTCTCGAACGCGCTCTCGCTCTCGCCGGGGAACCCCACTATCACGTCGCTCCCGAGACAGGCATCCGGAAGGCTGGAGTGAATCGCCTGGATTTTCCCGGCGTACTCGTCCGGTGAATACGGTCTGCGCATCGCCCGAAGGATCCCGGCGTCTCCGCTCTGCATGGGCACGTGAAAATGCCGGCATATCCTTTCCTCCCCAGCCACGTACTCAACGAGCGAAGCAGTAATCTCTCCCGGCTCAATCGAACTGAGACGAAACCTCAATTCCTTCGCCCTCGTCAGGAGAATTCTCAAGAGGCCTTCGAGTGACTGACCGTTTCCCAGGTCGTCCCCGTAGCTGCCCACACTGGCACCGGTAAGCACCACTTCCGCGAAACCCGAGGCCTCCAGACTCTCCACCTGCTTCTGGATCAACTCGACCGGCTCGCTCCTGCTCCGGCCCCTGACCGAAGGAACCACGCAATAGCTGCAACATCCGTCGCACCCGTCTTGAATCTTCACGAGCGCCCTGGAACGGCGCTGAAACCCGGGCCCTGAGATCGTCCGCTCCGGTGCTCCGCCCGCAGAACCTACCTCTGTCCCGGCCTCGCCGGTGGCCTGCAACGACTCCACAAGCCCGGAGAGCGAGGCCTTCTCGGCATTGCCGGCCACAAGCCCCACACCACCGATGCGCGCAACCTCGTGTGGAGCACGCTGGGCGTAGCACCCGGTGACCAAGATCAAGGCTCGCGGATTGGCGCGACTTATTTTCCTGACGAGCTGCCTTGCCTCGTAATCACTTCTCGCAGTGACACTGCATGTATTGACGACGCAGACGTCCGCCGCGAGCATCTCGGAGGTGAGCTCGTGTCCCTTCGAAGCAAAACTCTCCGAAATGACCTGCGAGTCATACTGGTTGAGTTTGCAACCAAAAGTGCCAACGAAAACCCGTCTCATAGAGCTTGTCAGAAACCTCCGGCTCGAAAACCACCCCTCCTGGCGTACCCCCGGATCACTCTGATGTGCCCGCCTCCGGTGCTTGGGGCGAGTCCTCACCCTCAGGCGTTTCCGCTCCCGACTCACCGCCCGGCCCGGGTTGCGTCGCTTCGTCCGGACTCGCCTCGGCCGCCACGTTGCCCTGATCGCCAGACTCTTCAGGTCGCCCAGGTTCCTCCGCGCCGGCCGTCGGGGCTCCATCGGATGTCGCCGGCTCGGAAGCCGACGCCTCCTCAGAGACGACGTTCCTCGACATGTACTTGTTCCTGAAGTCTTCCTGAGCCTCCGGAGACAGCTCCGACAGGTAGGCTCTCAAGCTCAGGACGATCCGGCGAGCTTCCGGATCAACCCTTATGACCTTCAGATCGAGCTCGTCTCCCGCCTGGAAGATGTCCATCGGCTTCCTGACTTCTTCAAAGCCCATCTGGGAGAACGGCACGAATCCCTCGATGTCGTCCCCCAGATCCACGATGAGCCCTCTGTCGAGGAGCCGAACGACGCTGCCGTGCACGGTCAAGTTCAGAGGAAACTTCTCGACGAGGTCCTGCCACGGGTCTTCCGACACCTGTTTCAAGCCAAGTGAAATGCGACGGTTGTCCTTGTCAATGTTCAGAACGATGACCTCGATTTTGTCGCCTTTCTTCAGAACCTCGCTCGCGTGAGAGATCCTTCTCGTCCACGACATATCAGATATGTGAACGAGGCCATCGATGCCTTCTTCGATCTCAACAAAGGCTCCGAAGTTGGTCAGATTCCGCACCTTTCCCCAGAGCCTCGTACCGATGGGGTACTTCTCGTCCAGAGAAAGCCACGGATCCGGTTCCACTTGCTTCAAGCCCAGGGATATCTTCTCGTTTTCCTTGTCCACCTTCAGTACGACGGCCTCTATCGTATCCCCGATGGCAAGCACCCTCGATGGGTGACGGATGTGTCTCGTCCACGACATTTCCGAAACGTGGATGAGACCCTCGACGCCCTTCTCCAACTCTATGAATGCGCCGTAATCCGTGATGCTCACAACTTTGCCTCTCACCTTCGAGCCCACCCCGTACTTCTCTTCGACGTTTTCCCACGGATAGGCAGTGAGTTGCTTGAGCCCCAGGGAAATTCGTTCCCGCTCTGGCTCGAAGCTGAGCACCTTCACCTTGATCTTGTCTCCTATCGCGAGGACTTCCGAGGGATGGCTCACTCTTCCCCACGACATGTCGGTCACGTGAAGCAGACCGTCGATCCCGCCCAGATCCACGAACGCACCGAAGTCGGTGATGTTCTTCACCACTCCTTCCCGGACCTGATCCTTCGCAAGTTCCTTCAGTATGGTCGACTTCTGCCGCGCTCTCTCCTCTTCAAGAACCACTCTGCGGGAGACGACGATGTTTCTGCGCCGCTTGTTCAGCTTGATAATCTTGAAGCGCAGCGTCTGACTGAGGAGTTGGTCTATGTTTTGAACTTGGCGTAGCGCCACCTGAGAACCGGGCAAAAATGCTTCCACTCCAAAGAGGTCAACGACAAGACCTCCCTTGATCTTCCGCAGTAGCCTGCCCTCGACAATCGCTCCACTGTCAGATGCGTCCTTGACGCGATCCCAGACCCTTGCAAAGTCGGCCTTCTGCTTGGACAGAACGACGAGCCCGTCCTGATCCTCCATTTTCTCGAGGTAGACCTCCACCTCCATGCCCGCCTTCAAGCTGTCCCGATCCGGAAACTCGGAGAGCGGTATGGTCCCTTCCGACTTAAAGCCGACGTCCACGAGCACGTCTTCTCCCTCGATTCTCACCACAATGCCCCTCACGATTTCCCCCTCCGTTATGTCCTTCAGGGAATCCTCGTAAAGCGCAAGCATCTCCGGGGAGAGCTGCGGCGTGTCGTCGTCATCAAGTTCGGTGTTTCGCAGACTTCCCCTCGAACGATCACGCCGTCGGTCAGACCCGACCGTCCCTGCGCCGCCCTCCGGAGATCCTCTTTCTTCACCAACCTCCCTTCCAGTTTTCTGCTTCTCCTCCTCGACCGGGAGGCCTTCATCAACCCTGTTTTCCGCCATTACACTGATTCTCCCTTCTTCAGTAATTCTTCTCGGGCAATTGTGCCCTCACTGGAACTCTTTTCCCGTGAGCTCCAATCGAAGCTATCCGATCGGCCACCTCTCGGATGAGCCAATCGGGCGTTGAGGCGCCGCCGGTCACGCCAACGTGAACGGCTCCCCTGAACCACGAGCGTTTAAGTTCTCCCGCGGTCTCGACCCAGAGAGTACGCCTCACCCTTTTGCGACAGATGTCATAGAGTCTGGCGGTGTTCGCGCTTTTCCTTCCCCCTACAACCACCATCACGTCCACTTTTCCCGCCAGTTTGAGCGCTTCTGCTTGACGCCGAGAAGTTGTCTCGCACGTCGTGTTGTGAACACGGAGCTCCTGGGTCTTTCCCACGAGTATGCTCACAATGTTAGATAGAGTATCAAACGACTGTGTAGTCTGAGCAACCACCCCCAATTTTTTGGCTTTCTTCAGGCGCAAGGCCTCTGCTTCCGTGCCGACGACTGACACCTTTCGCAACCCTCCCGCTATTGCCTCCACCTCGGGATGGCCGCGATCTCCCACGACAACGATCCAGTAGCCGGCGCCGGAAAGAAAAGAAGCAAGCTCCTGCGCCTTCTTTACAAAAGGACACGTCGCGTCTACTACTCGAAGTTTTTTCTTACTTGCCTCCTCGATGATGCCAGGAGAAACCCCGTGGCAACGAATGACTACCGTACCTCTCTCAATCTCAGAGATCGCGTTGGCAACCCTGAGTCCCCTATTCTCAAGCTCACCCACGACCTGCGGGTTGTGTATCAGCTCTCCCAGAGTGTAGAAAGGTCCTTTCGACTCTTCAAGCGCTCTTTCCGCAAGTCTGATCGCCCTCTTCACTCCGAAGCAAAACCCCGAGCCGGGTGCTACCGTAACTCTTATCGCGGGTTTGTGTTTCTCCGCCGCAGGCCGGCGCGCCTTTCTCGGCTGGCGCGTCGAGGACTCCCGCTTTCGAGTCTCACGCCTCGCTGTCGACTCTTGCCTTGAGCTCCGCAATTCTCCTCATTACCTCCTGGCCGACCGTCTTGTACAGCTCTTTGTTCCCGCCACCCTGTTCATCCGCGGGTGGAAAGTAGGGCTCTCCGAAAGCAATGTCTATGTGCGCCAGTCTAAGCATGGCTCTCTTGATGCCGTCCGAGCCCCTTATGTATGCGGGCACAACCGGCGCCCCAGCCTTCACTGACAGCATGCCGACGCCGGGCAGAGCCGGCCTGAGGGTCCCGTCTCTCACCCTTCCTCCTTCCGGAAACATGACGAGGCCTTTCCCGTGAGAGATGGCTTCCAGAGCAGACTTGATCCCCCTTGGGTCCACAACCCCCCTCCGTATGGGAATCGCGTTCACGCTTCCGATAAGCCACCCAAACGCCCTGTTCCTGAAGAGCTCTTCCTTCGCGAGGAAATGCACCTCCCTCGGAATTGCATCTCCCACCAGAGGCGGATCCCAGAACGAAATGTGATTGCATGCAACGATGAAGCCACCCTCCCTTGGAATGGACTCCCTTCCCCGCACTCGCCTGACGAAAAGAAGAGTGAACAATACGTTCACCACCTCCCACGCGGCCTTGTATCCCCTTCTCATCAACGCTCACTCGGTCCTGGTTGCGAGGACCTTCCTCACTTCTCTCAAGACTTCCTCCACTTGCTCATCAACGTTGAGCCGGGTTGTATCTATCTTGATCGCGTCTGCCGCCATCTCCAGAGGTGAGTGGGCGCGCGTCATGTCCCTGTGGTCTCGCGCCGTGAGATCTCTGAGCACCTTTTCCCGAGACTTGCCTTCCTCTGCGGCGTTCTCCTCCAGCCACCTTCGCTTGGCCCTCTCTTCCGAGGAGGCATCCAAATAGATCTTGAGATCAGCGTCCGGCAGAACCACGGTGCAGATGTCCCTTCCTTCCATAACCACTCCACCCTCGGCAGCGAGTCTCCTCTGCCTCTCTACCAACCAGCGCCTCACCCGAGGTAGCGCTGCAATCTCGGAGGACTTGAGGCTCACGTCGCCCTCCCTTATCTCCCTCGTCACGTCGGCACCGTCCAGCAGGACGCGGAATGACCCGGCCCTGGACACGCAGTCTACCGAACTCCCGGCGAGCAAGGCATCCAGCTCACGTGCGTCGCCCAGATTTACGGCCTCCCTTTTCGCCTTCAGGGCAAGCGCGCGGTACATCGCGCCGGTGTCGATATGGATGTACCCCAACCTCTCCGCCACGACCCTGGCCGTGGTGCTCTTTCCGGAGGCAGAGGGCCCATCTATGGCAATGATCAACCTTCTCTTCGATGCGGTCATGATTCTCCGCACCTGCCCGTTGCCACAAGATTCAACTCTGCAATTCGTGGAGATAATCCGATGATGTACGAGGGGCCCACGATCCGTGAGGGCTCAACGCTAATCAAGATGCGAGGGAAGGGAGCGGTCCTTTTCAATCTCCTGAGAGGGAAGAAAGCCAACGGGAAACTCGCACGAATTCACGCGCAGATCCACACGAAAGCCTCGGGAATCCAGGAAAGGCCTTATGCATAGGCTTGAGGAATCATGGCAGACGCAAAAACGCTTACGGTTTCTCAACACGGGCCACACGAACCCGTCGTGGTTCCTTCTTGCGCTTTTTCCCTCTCAACACCTCCTTCAGGCCCTCTACGAGCCTCTCGTTTTCTCTTTGTGTTCCCACGGTTATCCTGACGAAACTTGCCGGGAGCCCGAGCCCCACAGCTCTAAGGATGAGCGCCTTGCGCTCAAGTTCTGCGCACGCCTCTCTTGCGTCGGTCTTGAGGTCAACGGCCATAAAGTTGGCGTAAGATTCAACTGCCTCGAGCCCCATGTCCGTCAGTTTCTCGCGCAAGAACTGCATTCCTTCAGAAGTCACCTTAAGACTGCGCGATATCTGCTTGTCATCAGCGAGGCTAGCCAGTGCGGCCACCTGCCCGATACACGTGGCCGTGAAAGGTATGGAGACAGAGTTCAACAGAAAGATCATCTCTTCCGAGGCAACTCCGTAGCCCACACGCAACCCGGCCAGTGCGTACACCTTGGAGAACGTCCTGAGCACGATGACCAGCTTGCCCTCTCTCAGATATTCCATGGCGTCGGGGTACTCGCTGTGCTCCACGTATTCGTGATAAGCCTCGTCGAAGACAACGACGACACTTTCGGGTATCTTGCTCAAGAACTGCTCGACCTCGGACTTCGTGACGATGGTCCCAGTTGGATTATTGGGATTACAGACAAAAACAACCTTGGTTTTCGGCGACACGGCCTTGGCCATCGCCGAAAGATCGTGCTTGTGGTCCCTGAGGGGCACCGACACGGCCCTGGCGCCCATGAGCTCTATGCAGATCGGATACATGAGGAAGGAAGGCTCTGCAATTACGGCCTCGTCGCCCGGCCCGAGGAATAGGTGACAGACGAGCTCAATGAGCTGAGTCGTACCGTTCCCCACGATAAACTGTTCCATGGGAAAACCGAAATGCTCTCCCAACTTCTCCCTCAGAAAATAGGAACTGCTGTCCGGGTATCTGTTCAGGAGATGATTACTCTCTCTGATCGCCTTGAGCGCCAGAGGGGAGGGTCCGAGCGGGTTTTCGTTGGACGCGAACTTGAGGGCGTTCTTGACGCCCAGTTGTCTCTCGAGAATCTCCACGGGCTTACCAGGGACATAGGGCCGCAGCCTATAGACGTTCTCCCTCACAAGAGACTTTAAGGCGACGCTCAAACGTGGCTCCTTTCGAGGCAGGGCAGCGAATGCCCAAACCTCATACCGCAAACAAACATGATGACTTTACTACATTGACGGTGCGCGGGCAAGGGGATTTTTCCTCTTGCCGGTCTCCGTCGAGGCATGTGCGTGGCCCTTGCCCCGATCGCTCAGGACCAATCCGGTTCTTCCGCCCTCAGTTCTTCTCGAGCGCCATCTCGTTCACTGTCCCGAAATCGCCGAGCGGCCGGTCAAACAGCTTCGCGTTCCCCACAACAAGAAGCGTGAGCTTGTCCGGATGCAGATATCTCTGCGCCGCGCCCCTTATGTCGGCCACCGTGAGCTTGGCGTACGCCTCCATGTCCTTCTGGGGCGTGTCGAGAGGCCTTCCCTCGAAACGAAGCTGAACGAGCCTGCGGACGACCTGCGATTTCGACTCGTAGTCGAAAACATAGCTATTCACGTAAGAATCGACCGCCTTCTTGACCTCGTCGGCAGTCGGACCGACGTCACGCATCCGCTTGATCTGGTCCATCATGATTGTGATGGCACGACCGCAGGCGTCGGCTTTGGTCTGAGCCGAGGCGGTGAACAGCCCATTCACCCACGGATCCGAGGAGTACCGAGAAGCCGCGTGATAGGCCAGTCCCTCGTCGCTGCGCACCTTTTCCATGATCCACGACGTGAAGCTCCCTCCGCCGAGAATGAAGTTCATGACGTCCACGGCGCAGCGCTCGGGATCGTTGGAGTTGATTCCCTGATGCCCCATCGAGATGTAGGCCTGGTTTATGTCCATGTACGTGTAGGTACAACTCGGCGCAGGGGCGACGGGAAGGTCGGGCACTTTCGGGATCGAGACGTCGGCGGGCCGCCAGTTTGCGAAGACCTTCTCGAGTCCGGCAACTATCTCGTCCTTCGTCACGTCACCGCTTATTCCGATGATTGCGTTGTTCGGATGGAAGTAAGTCTTGTAGAAGTTCGTGAGATCATCTCTGGTTATTGCATTGACGCTTTCCGTCGTCGTTTCCCAAGCGTACGGATGGTCCCTGTAGACGAGTTGCGCGAACTCCCGCCGCGACACGGAATTCGGCTCGTCGTTCCGGCGTCGAATCTCCTCGATCATGGTTTTGCGTCTCATCTCGACTTTGTCGTCCGGAAACGCCGGGTTCGTCACGAGATCGCCGAAGATCTCCATGACGCGCGGCAAGTCCTTCTTCAGACAGTTGAACGAGAACGTCGTGTTGAGACCGCCTCCGGACACTTCAATGTTCGCCGCCAGATACTCCATCTCGTCGTTGAGCTTGTCGCCAGGCCAGGTGGTCGTCCCGCCGTTTCGAATCACCCACTGGGCCATGTCGTTGAGTCCGTATTTCGCCTCGTCGGCGAAATACGTCTTCACCAACAGCACGACGTCCACGACGGGGATCTCATGATCCTCCACCAAGAAACCCGTGAGGCCGTTGGAAAGGGACACGTCGATCACCCGCGGTGTCGTCACCTTGAGGGGCGAAAAGCCGAGCTTACTCGGATGGGGCCGAGTCGCCGCATAGGCCGCCGGCGTGAGCGCAAGCGCCGCGAGAAAGACGGCAGACGCCGCCAGGACGGTCAGCATCATAATGAAGGTTTTCTTCCGCATTGCCTTTCTCCTCATTGTTTCACTGCTTCCAGTCTCACTCCTCTGTTGCGCCGCCCCTTCACTTCTTGCCCTGGGCCGCCTTCATGCGCTCCCAGAGTTCCTTTCCGAACGCCTTGCGTTCCTCGTCGGATTTCAAGCCCTGGAATCTCTTGAAGATCTCGGCCTGCTCTTCCTGTGGCAAAGTCTGGACGTATTGCATTATCGCCTGCCTGTCTACCTCTTCCTCCTTGCCCTCCTCCTTCGGCGCCTCGATCTGTACGCGGTAGGCAACAGTGCGGTTTTTCGTCGTCAGATACTTGTTCGCCACAAGCTGAACGTCCTCTGCTGTGACTTTCTTTATGCGCTCGATATTTCTGAACATCACGTGGTAGTCGCCGTAGAAAAGCTGTCCGAAGCCGACCTGGAAGGCAGTGCCGATGTTCGAGCCGAGCGACCGAATCATGGTCGCGTCGAGTTGATTTTTCACTCGCTGAAGCTCGCGTTCGGTGACGGATTCCCTCTTGAACTTCTCGACCTCGTCGAGAATCGCCTTCTCCACCTCCTCCAGCGTATACGGGTTGCGCGGCTCCGCTTCGATCACGATCAAGTTCTCGTAGCGGTCACCGGGACCCTCATACACGCTCGGCGGCTTTGCAGTAAGCTGCTTTTCTTCAAAAACAGACTTGTAGAGTCTCGACGTGCGTCCGCCTGCAAGGACGCTCTCGAGCACACTGAGCGCTGCCACGTCCGGGTCGGGGTAGGCGGGCTTGTGAAAGCCTATCATCAGCTTCGGATTGGCACTGTGTTCGACCACCACGCGGCGCTCACCTCTTTGTTCCGGCTCGCGCGTCTCGATGCCGGCAGGCTCAGGTTGAGACGGTATGGGGCCGAAGTAACGTTCGGCAAACTTTCTCACCTGATCGACCGTCACGTCGCCCACGACAACTGCCAGGGCGTTGTTGGGCGCGTAGAAAATTCGGTGGTAGTTTTCCAGCTCCCTTCGGTCGATCGTCTGGAGATCGCTCATCCATCCCACAACCGGCCACTTGTACGGACTCGCCGTGAACGCCACGGAATAGAAAGCCTCTCCAAGAACTTCCTCAGGATCATTCTCGCCGAGACGGCGCTCTTCCATGATGACGTCGCGCTCGGACCAGAATTCCCTGAACACGGCCGATTCCATTCGATCGGATTCGAGGTCCATGAACAGCTCGACCTTGTTGGCCGGAACGTACGCGAAATAAACGGTCGCATCGTTGGACGTGAAGGCGTTGAGGAACCGTGAACCATTATTCATGTACGTTCCCCAAAGCTCGTCCTTCACCATGTACCGGCGCTGGTCGTCGAGTAGTTTCGCGATCTCTCCCCAAGCGAGCTCGTATTCCAGGTACTTGTTGAGATAATTAACGCCCCCGTCCTCTATGAGATATTGAACGGTCGTCAGAGAGTCGGGCAGCTTTGCCATCGCGCGGATTTTCCGGGCAAGGAGGTTGTTCGTCTCAAACTTGCTGGAGCCGATCCTCTCCTTCTCCTCTTTCGTGAATGATTCGAGTACCTGCTTCGAGAAGTCGTGGAAGCGGTTGAACCGCCACTCCCCCATCTCTTTTCGTAGCGCTATCGTCTTGTCGCCAAGCTCGTCGGTCTTCGCAATGTACGGAATTTCCTTCCTGTAATCCTTGGTTCCCATCATCTCAGTGCCCTTAAACATCATGTGCTCCAGCAGATGGGAAATGCCGGTAACGTTCGTCCACTCGTTTGCCGCGCCGACGTTGAAGGTGACTACGCAGAGCGCCACCGGCGCCTCGTGGCGTTCGACAACGAGGAACTCCATGCCGTTCTTGAGCGTGAACACCTTGATCTTCTCTTCGAGGGTCTGGGCGCGCACCTGAACCTGCGCGATGGCCGAGAGCAAGAACACCGCCAGAACGATTGCGAGGAGAGATGACGTCCTCTTTAGCCTGGGCATACCGCCTCCTTCCGGCTGGAAATCCCGGTTGAATGTCAGCGAGCGAATCTATCCATCATACACCGATTCGAGAAGAACCTCATCTGCAAACGGCGACCCCGCCCGTCTGTCTCGCCGCGTGGAGCGCTGCGCTCTTCTCGCCCAATCGATCCTGTCCGGCGCAAGCCACCGGCTACTTCCGGGGTCACTTGCTATCGTGAACTCCTTCCCGCTCCCTCGGGCTTCTCCCTCGCACACGCCTTGAGGGCCTCCAATTCCGAGCCCGTCAGTTCTCTCCAGGAACCTCCCGGCATGCTCCCCAATTCGAGAGGGCCAAGCGCCGTTCGCCGAAGAGAAAGAACCGTCAAACCCACGGCCCTGCACATGCGTCTTACCTGCCTCTTCTTGCCCTCACAAATCGTCAGTCGTATCAGATGCCCTCTCTCTTGCCCCCCAACGTAACGCACCTTTGCAGGAGACGATCTCAATCCCTCGCCGAAGTCAACGCCCTCCCCAAGGACCGTGAGAGCTCTCTCTGCCGGCCGCTCCCTCACAAGCACTTCGTAGACTTTTTCCACGCCAAAGCTCGGATGCGTGAGCCTGAATGCAAGGTCTCCGTCGTTCGTGAGGAGCAACAACCCCTCGGTATCGAGGTCCAGCCTGCCTACCGGAAAGAGTCTCCCGAGCGAATCAGGAACCAATTCTGTGACGGCTTTCCGTCTTCGCGTGTCTTTCGCAGTGACAATCACGCCCGCCGGCTTGTTAAGCATCACATATATGGGCTCCGGTTTCTCGGCCACGGCACGCCCGTCCACCTCGATCACGTCCTCCCCCGGCGTCACATTCGTCCCGGGCGACAGCACGCCTGTCCCATTGACACACACGCGGCCCGCTCTGATGATGTCGTCGCACGCCCGGCGGCTCGCAACTCCCCTGGAAGCCAAGAACCTGTTGAGCCGGCATCCTTCCATCTTTCCTGCGTCTCTCCCGTGACTACAGCCTGACGCGGGTCGCTTCAGTGTCCTCAGGCGGCCCGTTCCTACTTTCTTTCTCCGTCTCCCGGCCCCCGGCGCAATCCGGCGAACTCGACGGCCTTCTTGATCGAGCCACTCGCCTCGGGCACGCGGAGCGCCGTTGCCATTCCGAAATAGACAACGCCGTACAATCCCAGTGACACCAGCCCGACCACGATCGGGTGGCCGTGACTCATGAGCAGTTTGCCCGCCCAACCGGCGGCAGCTCCCACCCCCGCCGAGACCCACAGTTTCGCGATGAACGACCGTGCGAGGCCCGTCTTGCCGATCCGTCCGTCGAGCGTATTCTGAAGCAGCGCCAACTCCAGCCATCCGCAGAGGCCGGCCGATGCGGTGAGTCCCACCACCCCCCAACGAGGATTCACACCCAGGAGGGGCGGCAACGCCATCGAAAACGCGTAGCCGGAGACTGCGGTCAGAAGAACGCGTATGACTGCATAGCGCAGGGGAGTGCGCGTGTCCTTCAAGGCGTAATACACCGAAGCGTAGAGCCTTCCCAGGGTCGTCGCTAGCAAGCCCACGGCGGAGCCCGCCAGAATCGCCCACACGTACACAGAATCACTCCGGCCGAATTGACCTGTCTGGTAGATCGCACCTGCTATTACGTCACCCAGGCTGAGGAACGCC
The DNA here is from genome assembly GCA_026388185.1 of Candidatus Eisenbacteria bacterium. Lineage (NCBI taxonomy): Bacteria > Candidatus Eiseniibacteriota > Candidatus Eiseniibacteriota bacterium. The sequence continues at coordinate 140,311 of JAPLKG010000002.1, forward strand.
ATGGCAGACGGGATCACAAGAAATGCGATCTGACGCAGACCGGCATTGAGCCGATTCCGCAAGTACGCATTCACCTCGTCTGCTTCGCCCAGGAAACTCGAGAGAGCGGGCAGCTCGGACGCCGACACGGACATACCAAAGAGGCTCACCGGCAAGGTGTACAGAGTCTGGGCGTAGACCAGACCCGCGAGAGCACCGGTCGGCAAAAGACTCGCCAACAGCGAATCCACGTAGGCACTGATTTGCACCACCCCGCGGCCGATAAACACCGGGATGAAATTCCGGATCACGCTTCGAACGCTTTCCATTTTCAGCCCCAGCCCCACCCGGAACCTTCCCATCAGCCGAGCAACCTGCGGCAGTTGCACCCCGACCTGCAACGCACTACCGACCACCGATCCCCACGCCAGCGCCCTGGTCAGTGGAAATTGCTCCAGGTGCCGTCCGAACCCGACGAGAGACGCGATCATCACTAGATTCCACGCCACGGGCGCGGTGTAGGAGATGAAGAACTTCCGGTGGCTGTTGAGGATCCCGAGACACCATGCGGACAACGCAAGAAGGCCGGAGCCGGGAAACAGGATTCGCACCAAAGAGATGGTTAATTCCCGTTTGGCTCCCTTGAATCCCGGCGCGATGGCGTCGATCAGAAACGGCGTGGCCAGCACGCCGATCAGAACCAGACACGAAATCGTCAGTGACAACAGGCAGAACACTGCCGAGGCCACTCGATCCGCTTCCTCACGTTCCTCGCGGGCCAGAAGATTGGAGTAGGCCGGAATGAACGACGCCGAGAGGACTCCTTCACCGAACAGGTTTTGGAGGAAATTCGGTATGCGAAAGGCCGCCCTGAACGCGTCGGCGGCGTCAGAGCTTCCGAAGTAGTGAGCAAAAACGCGGTCCCTCACCAGCCCGGCGATGCGGCTGAGCAAAATGCCCGTCGCCACGAGCGCCGCGTGGCGACTCATGGCCGCCGGTCGCTCCGACTCCACTCCCGTTGGCTCTCTCTTAGTCTCCCGTCCCAAGACAAGACTCCGATGACAGTCGCTTTGAGTAACGCGCAGCAGAAGCAGCTACCCCTCGGTCTTGAGGTCAAGCCTTCCCGGCGAAGTGTTCTCCCCAGGGAAGCAGGCGAGAAATCTATTGAGGCTCCGTGCCTGCATTTTCCTCGGCGCCGGCGGATTCCTTTTCGTCAAGGATCTCCTTGAGCTCGGAGAGTTTCGGAAGTTCATCAAGCTCGTTGAGGCCGAAGTGGAGGAGAAACTGTCTCGTCGTTCCGTAAAGTAACGGCCTTCCCGCTCCGGGCGCCCGCCCCTTTATCGTCACCAGCCCCCGTTCGAGGAGAGTGTGCAGCGTCCCGGTCGAGTCCACCCCCCTTATCTCTTCTATCACGGCTTTAGTCACCGGTTGCTTGTACGCGATTATGGCCGCGGTCTCGAGGGCCGCCCGGGAAAGACGCGTCGAGCGCCTGCTTCTCTTGAGCTTCTCGAGCCAGGGAGAGTATTCTTCCCTCGTGCACACTTGGAATCCCCCGGCGACCTGCATTATCTTGACGGCGTTCGGCTTCGTGTCGTAGTCACGAGAAAGCTCTTCCACGGCCTTGAGGATGCTGTCCTTCGGAACAGACTCAAGAAGCTCTTGCATCTCCTTCACCGCCAGAGGTGAATCGCTAGCAAAAAGCAATGCCTCGATAACCAGTCTCAATTTCTCCTGTTCCACTTTTTCTCCCCTCTAGTGGGGTTCTCCTTCTTCCAACGGTTCTTCTTCTGCCGGCGATTCGCCTTCCTCCAGCGATCTCGTCTCCCCTGCCGGCTCTCCCTCTCCCCGCGCCTCTCCTCCCTCCAATGAATAGATCCAGATGTCACCGAATAGGAGTCGTTGCACCGCGCCGGCGCGACCGGTGCGCACGAGTTCGAGGATGCTTATGAAAGTCCCTATTATCTCGAGGCGCGTCTCACATTGCTCCAGCAATTCAGAGAAGCGCACCCTGCCCTTTGCCTTCAGTAGTTGCGAGATCTCGGCAATTTTCCGGACCACGTCCAGCTTTTCCGTTTCGACTTCATGCACGGGCGCTTCGCTGACCCGTGCGAGCGCCTGTCTCAGGGCGCCCATCAGGTCAAAGAGCGTGGACTCCTCCAGGAGGACCTCGCCATTCTCGGAGGCTATCTCGGAGAATCCTCTCTCAAAGACGTGTCGCCTCTGATCCTCTCGTTCCCTCAGAGTTTGCGCCGCCTCCTTGAATCTCTTGTATTCAAGCAGTCTCCTCACCAATTCCTCGCGAGGGTCTCCCTGTGCTTCTTCCTCCTCGACGGGACTCGCAGGAAGAAGCATCCTCGCCTTGATGCGCATGAGAGTGGCGGCCATCACAAGAAACTCACCCGCAACGTCGAGATCGAGCATCTCCATCAGCTCTATGTACGAGAGGTACTGAAGCGTGATGTGCGCAATCGGGATGTCGTATATGTCGATCTCTTCGATCTTGATGAGATGAAGCAGAAGGTCGAGCGGACCCTCGAATTTCTCAAGCTTTATGTGATACGGTGTCGACATCTAGTCCCACAACTTCATGGCCGTGCGCACGTCGTGCATGGTCTCCCTGGCGATGGCCCGCGCCCTGTCGCTTCCCGCCTCCATTATGTCCTCGATCAAATGACGCTCGGACATGAGACGCGCCCGCCTCTCCCGCAAGGGAGCAAGCACGTCGGCCAGTTTGCGGGCGACGTTCTCCTTGCAGGCCACGCAGCCGAGGCTCCCCGAGCGGCAGTCTTTCTCGATCTCGTCCTTCCGGGCGGCGTTGAAACTCTTCTGATAGGTGAAGATCGCGCAAACGTCCGGATGTCCCTCATCGCCGCGCCTGATCTTCTTGGGGTCGGTCACGGCCGTTCGCACCTTCTTCATGATCGCTTCGGGATCATCCGCGAGGTCGATCGTGTTGCCGACCGACTTGCTCATTCTTTTTCCGTCGAGACCCGGAAGTCTGGCAAAGAACGTGAGCTTTGGCTGCGGCTCCGGAAAGACGTCCCCGTAGAGAGAATTGAAGCGCCTCGCAATCTCCCGGGTCAGCTCCACGTGCGCCACCTGGTCCTCGCCTACCGGCACGAGGTCGGCCTTGTACATCAAGATGTCCGAGGCCTGAAGCACTGGATAGCCGAGCAACCCGTACGACACGTTTGAACCGAGGTGAAGATCCCTGATGACCTCTTTGATCGTGGGGTTTCTCTCGAGACGCGCTTTTGTGACCAGCATGGAAAAAAGCAGGTGAAGCTCCGCGTGCTCCTTCACCTTTGACTGCACAAAAATCACGGCTTTCTCCGGGTCTATTCCGGCGCTGATCCAATCGGCCACCATCTCCATCGTGTCTTCCTTGATTCTATCCGTCTTCTCGTACGCCGTCGTGAGAGCATGCCAATCGGCCACCATGTGAAAACTCTGATACTCGTTCTGGAGTTTGACCCAGTTCTCGAGCGCGCCTACGTAATGCCCCAGATGGAGTCTTCCGGTGGGACGCATCCCACTCAGGATTTTCCCTTTCGCCATCCGTTTCTACACCTCTCTACACGTTGCTTGCGCTCCAGCTGCCCGTCACTTCGGAGCGCGCACACCGTGATTGTTCCTCGCCGTACGCCTCACATTGTCCACATTGTCAAGTATGGACCTGCCACAAGCATAAAGAATCTCTCCAACAACGTCACTGGAACAGACAGAAGTATCGTCCTCAAGGGAGCGAACATGAGCACGCCGATGAGTATCCACATCCCGTAGCCGGAGATCCTTCTGTAATAGAACGCCGCGTTGGGCGGCAGAAGAGCCGCGAGAACGTGCGAACCGTCCAGCGGAGGAATGGGAATGAGGTTGAACACCGCAAGAAGGCAGTTTATATGCATGCCGTAGAGCATCATCCACTTGAGCGCCAACAACGGCTCGGCTCCCCGATCCCATGCCGGGAGGAACCTGGAGGCCAGAGCAAACACAAACGCAAGCGCGAGGTTGGAGAAAGGTCCCGCCAGTGAAACCTCAAGCTCACTTCTGTTTCCCTTCCTGAAGTTGTACGGATTGACGGGAACGGGCTTGGCCCAACCTATGAGCACCGTAGGCTGAAAACCCTGGGCCAGGAGGAAGAAGAACGGAACGATGATGCTCCCGAAAAGATCGATGTGCGGGAGTGGATTGAGCGTGATCCTCCCCGCGTCCTTCGCGGTCCTGTCACCGTTGACCAGCGCGGCGACACCGTGGGCACTCTCGTGCACGACGATTGAAAAGAGAAAGACAGGAAGGCTCAAGATCACGAAGGCTGGCGACACGCTGCTATTCTCCTAGCATATCCTATAATGCTCAAGCATGTTGGCTGCAATGGCGGAGACTCTAAAGATACCGGTGTCGCCGTCCAGAACTCTTCGCCAGCTCACCGGCACTTCGTTCTCCTTTCTGACGTCGCTGTGGGCCACGCAAATCATGGCCGAGAGTTCGATCGAGCCGTTGCTTCCGTTTCGCAAGAGGGCCACCGGTCCCGGCAGTGGAAACGTCGAGAGTATGACGTCCCCGTCCCCCGCGAGGGATTCGAGTCTTCCGTTTTCTTCCTGGTCCCTGCCCACGATGAGTTTTGCAGAGTCATCGAGCCTGAAGTGCCTGCCGATTCTTAGAAGCTCCACGTTCTCCATGGTGAACTCACGGCGTTCTACAAGGTCTCTGACCTTTCTCGCATAAACCGGATCCGTGAGCAGGCAGCCCCCGGCGGGGCACGGATACTCCGTGACGCTCATCGCCTCAGCGAGTCTCATCTGCGGCTTCCTGGACCTCCCGCTGATCGCGAGCAGCTTTGATCTGTCGACCACGCCTTCTTCCTCTGCAAGAATAGGAGGAAAGAGCTGCGCGCTCAAGGGTCTGAGCAGTCGGCCCACCAAGCCGGACTCCTTCTCTATTACGCGCATGGAATCTCGACGCTGGGACATCGGCCGCTCTCCGAGGACTTCGCCGGTAAAAACGAAAGAAGCACCCTCCTCTTCCATGACTTTCCTCGCCTTCGAGAAAATCAGGATGCGACAGTCCACGCAAGGGTTCATGTTCTTGCCGTAACCGTGCCTGGGATTCCTGACGACGGCCAGGTATTCCTCGCCAAGGTATTCGACTCTCAGCTCAACGTCGAGCTTCTCGGAGGCCTTCACCGCCTCGCTGCGACAGCCCCTCTTCGAGCATCGACAGAAGGGCGTCACGAAGTTCAGTGCAATGACTTCTATGCCCTGCTGCACTATTAGACTGACGGCCAGCGTACTGTCCAGTCCCCCGGAAAGAAGGGCGATCGCCTTTCTACTCGTGAGTCTCTCGTGATCCGCCGCCACTATTTCTGCTCCATTCCCTCTGTCGCTCCGCCTTCAGCGGGGCCGGCTTCCGGAAGAATGCTTCCGAGGGCGTAAGAATCAAAATTCGTCTTGGCCGCCTTCAACACCTCGTCTTTCGTGACTTTCCCTATACCGTCTAGATAACGGTCGGCGAAGTCGTATCCCACCCCGATGCACTCGTTCGTAGCGAGGTTGCCGGCCTGGCTTGCGTTCGACTCCATGTTTATGATGTACATCCCTCTCAGGTACTTCTTCGTACTGACAAGCTCGTCGTCCGTTATCCCATCAGCGCGCACCTTGCCCACTTCTTCCAGAACGCCGTCTCTGGCAACTTCGAACTTGTCGGGTTTCGTTCCGATGTACGCTCCGACGAACGCGTCTCGCGAATAGCCTGCGTAGAAGGAGCCCACCTGATACCCGAGCCCCTTCTTGTCCCTGAGCTCCGTGAAGAGCCTCGAATGCATCGAGCCGCCAAGCGCGGAGTCGAGAACCTGCGTGGCCAGATAATTGCTCTGTGAAGGACCGGGTGCCGGATATGCAATGACTATCCACGCCGACGAGCTTTCCTTGCGCGCCAGTTTCGTTCTGGATTCAGTAAGCGTGACCGCTGGCAATTCGACCGTTAGCCTCTTGCCCGCGCTCTTCAGTGTCTTTAGCCTCTTCCCGACCTCCTTTACGAATCTCTTCGAATCGAGATTCCCCACGGCCGCTATGACCATGTTCTCGGGTCTGTAGAAGCGCTCGTAGGCCTCCAGGACTTGCTCCCTTCCCAGCGTTTCCACGGTCTCCTCGTAGCCTTCTCCAGGCTTGTGGAACGGATGGGACCCGTAGAGAACCTCCTGCGCCAGGTCCACGGTGCTCGCGAGCAACTGGTCTTTTCTTTCCCTTATCCTGCGTATCTGGAGATTCTTCTCCTTGTTCACCTCTTCGGCGGGGAACGTCGGATTCAAGATCACGTCGAAGAACACGTCCAGGATTTTCTCCAGGCCTTCGGTCGTGCACGTCAGCTGTATGTATCCCACTTCCTTCGTGTTTCCCGCATTTATTCTCCCGCCCACGGACTCTATCTCGTTCGCTATCTGCTCCGCCGTCCTCGTCTTCGTGCCCTTGAGCAAGGATTGCTGAAGAAGCCTGGAAATTCCGGCCTCCTTGTCGCTTTCGAACTTTGCTCCCATCCCCAGACCCAACTGCACCGCAACGACGTCGTTGGCCTTCGACTCCTTGACAAGAATCGTGACTCCGTTCGCCAGCACCGTCTTAGTGACGCCGGCGGTGAGCTTTGTCCCGCCCGCGGCCTCGACGCCCGCGGTGACGAAAAGACTCGCGGAACATAAAAGGGCAATCACAAGACCTAACAACGCCGACTTCCCGAGCATGCTCATTCCTCCGTTTCTCACTCCGCTTCCTCCGCTCTTACTTCGACTCCTCCACGCCTTCTTCCGGGAGAATCATGGCAAGGGCGTGATGTTTGTCTGAAGTGTATTTCCTGACTATCTCCTGAACGTCAGAGGCTCTGACCGAATCCACCCTCTCTCGATAGTGCAGAAAGTCATCGAGCAGACCTTTTGTGTGCCCTTCGCCCAACATCGAAGCTCGGCCGTCGGTGGTTTCCGTTGAGAAGGCGAAGGACGTCTTGAGGAGAGCCTTGGCCTTCTCAACTTCCTCGGGAGAAGGGCCCGCCGTTGCCAGGGCCTTCAACTCCTCCAGAAGAGCCGCCTTCAGGCTATCTTCTTTGCCCGGCTCAAAGGTTGCGTCAAAACCGAAGACGCCCGCGTTCGTGAGGGGCCAAGACCACGCTGAGACGGAAGTGGCGAGTCGCTTATTCTCGACGAGTGACTGGTAGAGCCGCGAACTCTTGCCCTCGCTCAATATCGCCGCGGTCACTTCGAGCGGAAAGTACTCGCGGGGATTCTTGAGACCCTGCGTGACGAATCCAAGCATCATGTAGCCCTGCTTCACGTCCTTCCGCTCTATGCCCACTTTGTCGGTCGTGAGCTCCTGTACCTCGAAATCGGGGAAAGGACCCTCTCCCTGCTTCATGGGCTCGAAGTATTCGCCGATGGCCTTCGCGATCTCGGCGGTCTTCACGTCCCCCGCCACGACCACGACGATGTTTCCGGTCGTGTATTTCTCCGCCAGATAGTCGAGGAACGCCCGAGAGTCAATCGCGTTCAAAGTCTCGAACGTCCCGAGCACCGGTCTTTCGTACGGAGTGCCGGTTCCGAATTGCTTCTGAAACACGACGAACACGAGACTTGCAGGCGAATCCTCCTTGCGCCTTATCTCGGCCTTCACCACTTCCCTCTCGCGCGCCAGCTCGTCCGCATCGAAAACGGAATTGATCAGGGCGTCCGACAGGACATCGACGCCGACCAGGTAATTCTCGCTCGGCACGGTCACGTAGTAGTGAGTATATTCTATGGAAGTCCCGGCATTGTTGAGGCCGCCGAGTCCTTTCACGATCTTGTCCATCTCCCCGGCCGGGTGCTTCGGAGTTCCTTTGAAGAACATGTGCTCAAAGAAGTGTGAGATACCACCGACGCCTTCTTTCTCACATGCAGACCCGGTGTGACACCAGGCGTCTACGGTCACTATCGGACAAGCGTGCGACTCCTTGATGAGAGCAACGAGACCGTTCGAGTAGGTCACCTTGGTGACCGGCACGAGCGCTCCCGCGGCACCCTTGCCGAGTGTCTCGACGGTGTACGAGACGGCGGCCGGGCAATCGCGGTAAGAGAGCGCCGGCACGCAAGCAGCAAAGACCCAGAGGAACAGGAACACGCGCACAACGCGCACGGCGACGACGAACAAATCATCACATGGTTGCAATTGCTTGCTTCCCAGAGACATCAGATGTCCTCCTCATTCTAAGTTCCGTCGAGAACAACGATTCCATTTGCGTCGCAACGTACAAGGCTTCAATACGCCAAGAGTCTAGGCAGCCAGATACGCTATGTCAATCGTTATCTCACACTTGCGAGAGATGGGAAGAGTGAACCTCGTGAGTGGCGCGCTCACGCGACCTGTCCTCGGGCATCGCTTCCGGAGCTCTCCGGACTAAAGAGGAGCGTGAAAGTTGCCGAACACTAAAGAGGATAGGCATTGAGGAGAAAACAATCCTAGGGACAAGGAGGTGGCTCCCATGAAACACGCACGCTCTGCCGTGCCACCCTTCCTCACGTGTATCCTTTCGCTACTACTGATGCTGCTTCTTTCTCCGAACGTCGGGTTGCCGGCGCCGGAAAGGACGCGCGGGACCCAGGCAACCGCCGTCGCCAATCTCGATACCGCAAACCCCAGCGATTCGAGCGAGACGCGAAACGTGAGCCCGAGATGGTACGAAAGCGTCTTGAAGCAGCAGCAGATCATTGCGGAGCAAGTCGACGATCTGAGAGACAAGCTCAATCAGAATCTCATGACCACGCAGGAGTTTCTGGACGGCGTGAGTTCTCTCTTCGAGAGAACCGACAGGCTGTACTCGCAATGGAAGAAGCTGGGTTACCCCGTGGACGCCAGGACGATCTCTCAGCCGGTCAGCGAGGCCGCGCTTATCGCCAGAAAGGACATGGCGGTCGGCAAGTCGCTAAACTACCTGAGGCTCTCTCTCGTAAACTTCTTCCTGGGCTACGCCGACTCCAACGGCAGTCAGATCGCCGATGCCGAGGGGCAGGTCGCCCTCTCGAAGGCGTGGAGAACCCGCTCGCTCCTGTTCATCAAAGCGCTGGATTCGTAGGAACAACGAGGACCGCAAAGCTGCGTCCCGCCTTCTCGACGTCATCGGCCGGCAAGGGTGTAGGCCAAAGCGGCTATGGCCGCAGAGCACGGAATCGTTAAAAGCCAGGCCCAGACGATTCGCCCGGCCACTCCCCATCGCACCGCGCTCAACCGCTTCAGCGAACCCACTCCCATGATGGCGCCGGTAATCGTGTGTGTGGTGCTCACCGGTATCCCAAACATCGAAGCCGTGAACAACATGATGGCCGCGCCCGACTCGGCGCAGAATCCATCCACGGGTCTGAGTTTGGCCACCTTCTGTCCCATCGTCTTGACTATGCGCCATCCGCCAAACATGGTCCCCAGCGCAATGGCGGCATGGCACGCAATCACGTTCCAGAACGGGATGTGAAACTTGTCGCCGAGCAGTCCCGCGCTGAAGAGAAGACTTGCGATGATGCCCATCGTCTTCTGCGCGTCGTTGCCGCCGTGTCCCAGGCTGTAGAGCGCCGCCGACACCAGTTGTCCCTTTCGGAAAATGTGGTCTACCTTCCGCGGGCTGCTTCGCCGAAATATCCAGTAGACGGCAGTGCCCAGCCCGAGCCCGAAAACCAATCCCGCAATCGGGGAGACGAATATGAATATCACGGTCTTCAAGATGCCGCGCAGTACGAGCGCACCGGGCCCAGCCTTCACCAACGCGGCGCCCATCATTCCGCCGATGAGCGCGTGCGAGGAACTCGTGGGCAGGCCGAAATACCACGTGATGAGATTCCAACCGCAGGCGCCCACGAGCGCGCCGAATATGATGCGCTGGTCCACGATGGATATGTCGATGATTCCCTTGCCCATCGTGTTGGCGACGTGCAGCCCGAGGAAGAGGAAGGCGACAAAATTGAAAAAGGCGGCCCAGACGACCGCGTAGCGCGGCGAGAGCACACGCGTCGAAACGACGGTGGCGATGGAATTGGCGGAATCGTGAAAGCCGTTCAGAAAATCGAAGGTAAGCGCGAGCCCTATCAGCAAGACAATGCTTAACGTCATAGGTCAGGCTTGTTTCACGAGTATGGACTGCACCACGTGGACAACGTCCTCGCAGATATCGAGGACCGTTTCTGAATCCTCGTAGATTTCTTTCCACTTGATCACGAAGATGGGGTCCTTTTCAGTCTCGAAGAGCTCTTCGAGCACGGTATCCCTCATCGCGTCGCCGACGTTTTCAAGCCTGTTGACCTCGACGCAGGCTTCCGAGACGGACTTGTGGTGTTTGAGATTACGCAATCCCTTGACCGCGCAGGACACGGAGCGGACCGAGTCGCATATCACCTCGGCAAACTCCACGAGATGCTTGTTGACGCCCGCGAGCTTGTAAACCGCGAGGCGATTCACAATCGTGTAGATCATGTCGATGACGTCGTCCAACTCCTTCGCCAAGGCGTGAATGTCCTCTCGGTCGAACGGCGTGATAAAGGTCTTGTTCAACTGCTCAAGAATGGCGTGCGTGACCTCGTCCGCCTGACGCTCAATCTCATGCATGCTCTGGACCGCCTCTTGATTCGCCGTTCCAGTCGAAGTGATCTCTTTGAGGAGGGCGCCGGCAGCCACGGCATAATCCGCTTGCTTGTCGAAGAGGTCAAAGAAATTGGAAGATTTAGGCAAGAATGCTAGAACCATATGGGTCACCTCTTACCCTTGTTCGTCCCTTCCGTTGCGGGCTTCCCGCGTCCCGGGACGAAACAGCCGAAAGCAGACACGAATCAACTGTTGCCAGCGAACGCTCGGCCAGAACGTAACATCATAGAAGCGCGAAAGGCAAATGGCAAGAGAATACGACGGGCATCTTTTGAGGCTGCGATTTGGTGGAGCTGACGGGGATCGAACCCGTGACCCCTTGACTGCCAGTCAAGTACTCTCCCAACTGAGCTACAGCCCCACCCGAGGATGGTCGTGCATGATTGTCTGCTGCATATTCTAGTGTGAAAGCTCGTGCGCGTCAACGCTTAAAGAGAGAGCGCAAGCTCCGGAAAGCAGCGTGGGCAGCAAAGAAACTCTTGACGGCGCCCGGTCGAAGTGGATATTGTTATTGAGTTTTGGTCGGGTGCGGGGGCCGACAAGGCTTCTCGACCGACCACATGACGAGGCGAAGCCCGTGCTGCTCTTGCCCTCCGAGACACTCGGGGGGTCATTGCAGTTGCCCTTTCCCAAAAGGAGGAGTCTCATGGTTTGCTCGAAGCGAAAGCTCTATTCCCTTCTCACCGTTCTTGTCGTGGTTGCCCTGACAGCCCTGGCCACCTCCCTCACGGCAGCGACGTACAAGGACTTAGAGAAGAACGTCGTGGAGAAGGTCCTGCCGAACGGCATAAAGGTCATCATATTGCCCAGATCCGTGGCTCCGGTGATCTCCATGGTGACGTACGCCGACGTCGGTTCCGTCAACGAGATCACGGGAATTACCGGGATGGCCCACATTTTTGAGCACATAGCATTCAAGGGCACCGAGAAAATAGGCACAAAAGACTACGCAAAGGAAAATGAAGCCCTGAAGAAGGTGGACGCTGCCTTTCTCGCCGTCAAAGCCGAGAGAGACAAGAGTCGTTTTGGCTCGACCGAAAAACTGAAGGAACTCGAGGAAGCTTTCAACAAGGCCCAGGAAGAGGCGGAACAGTATGTAATACCCAACCAGGTCGGTGAGATAGTGGAGAAATCCGGCGGGGTTGGCCTGAATGCTTTCACGTCGCTCGATCAGACGGTCTACCACTACTCCCTCCCTTCCAACAAGCTCGAGCTCTGGGCAGCACTTGAGGCCGACAGGTTCTCCCATCCAGTGCTGAGAGAATTCTACAAGGAGACGTCCGTCATCAGAGAAGAGAGAAGGATGGCGTTCGAGAGTTCGCCGTCAGGCAAGATATTCGAGGAGCTCTTTGCAGCAGCGTACAAGGCGCATCCGTATCACGTGCTCGTCATAGGCCACATGTCCGACCTCGAGTCGATCACCCGGCCCGAAGCCATGGATTGGTTCAGCAGGTACTACTGCGGCAGCAACCTGACCATGTGCGTCGTGGGCGACATAGACCCCGCGACCGCGATGCCCATTCTCGAAAAGTATCTCTCGCAGATCCCCGCCGGGACCAAACCAACTCCCGTCGAGACCGTTGAGCCGCCTCAGAGAGGAATCAAGAGGGTCGCCATTGAAGACAAGGCCCAACCTCTGTTGGCCATCGCCTACCACAAGCCGGAGAGAGCGAACCCGGACAACGCGGCGTTCGAGGTCATCACCACCATTCTGGGACAGGGCAGAACTTCCAGACTTTACAAGAGGTTGGTGAAAGAGGAGAAGCTCGCTCTTGTCACGGCCTGCGAGACGATGGGAGACAAGTATCCGGGCCTGCTCATAGTGTTCGCTCTTCCCAACAAGGACAAGACAACCGCAGAGAATGAAACGGCGATCATGGAGGAGATCGATCGCCTCAGGAAAGAGCCCGTGCCCGCAGACGAGCTCAAGTCAGTCAAAGCCAGGAAGAGATCGGAATTCGTAAACTCCATGGACAGCAACATGGGTCTTGCCATGAATCTCACAGAGTTCGACAACCTGAACGGTTCCTGGCGAGAGATGTTCAAGAGGCTCGATCTGATAGACAAGGTGACCGCCGAGGACGTACAGCGAGTGGCAAGAGAATACTTGTCGCTCAAGAATGCCACCGTCGCCCAAATAGTGAAGCCGGAGAGCGAATAGATCGCTCCCACTGCGAACCGGGATACTTCGCTCGTCGTTCGTTGATGTCGTTTGTCGAAAGGAGTTGGCTATGTCACAGAGAATGAAGGTGCTGAGCGTGGCGGGCGCCGTCCTGCTTGTCGCTTTCCTGTCAAATCTCGTGGCGGCCGCAGAGCCCGCCGATTTGACCCAACTGCAGTACCCGAGATTGCACGAAATAAAGATACCGAAGGTCGAGAGACTGACGCTGAAGAACGGGATGACGCTCATGCTCGTGGAAAATCACGAGCTTCCAATCGTCCACCTGAATGCTCTTGTGAAAGCGGGGACCGTCTACGAGTCCCAGGGACGCGCCGGACTCTCCGAGCTTTTCAGCGAGGTTTGGAGGACGGGGGGCACGACTTTCAAGACCGGCGATGAGCTCGACGAGATGCTCGAATCCGTTGGGGCATCGGTCGAGGGCTTAGTCGACAAAACGTCTGCAAAACTGGAGGCAAACTGCCTGGTTGAGAACACTGACGCCGTGCTCAACATCTTTGCCGAGATTCTGATGCATCCCGCTTTCAGGCAGGACAAGATCGACCTTGCCAAGACGCACATGAACAGCGGCATTGCCAGGCGCAACGACGAGCCGATGAGCATATTGATCCGTGAGTACTTCAAGCTTCTCTACGGGGCCACGTCCCCTTACGCAAGACAATACGAGTACGCGGACGTAGAAAAGCTCTCGAGGAACGACCTCGTCGAATTCCACTCGCATTACTTCCATCCCAACGCGGTTATTCTCGGCGTCTGGGGTGACTTCAAGGCATCGGACATGAAGAAGAAAATAGAGAGGGCCTTTGCGACCTGGAATTCGGCCAAGATCGACTATCCCTCTGTTCAAAAGGTGGATCTCACCTGCAAGCCCTCGGTCAACTACATCCAGAAGACGGACATAGAGCAGAGCTTCGTCCTGCTCGGCCACATGTGCATGAGACTGGACGACCCGGACTATCCCGCCTTCTACATCATGTGCGAGATCCTCGGAAGCGGATGGTCGTCCAGGATATTTACCAAGGTGAGAACGGAAAAGGGGCTGGCGTACGCCGCCGGCGGTGGTCTCATGGCGGACTATGACCACCCCGGACCGTTCTATGCATTCGCATCCACGAAATTCGCCTCGACTCACGAGGCCCTTGCCACAATGATGGACGAAGTAAAGAAAATCACCGAGTCCGAGGTCACCGACCGGGAACTCCAGACCGCCAAGGACGCCTATCTCAACTCCTTCGCGTTTCAGTTCGACTCTGTTGGAAAGATCGTGGGACGCCTCATGACGTACGAATACTATGGCTATCCGCAGGATTTCCTCCAGAAGACCAGGGCCGCCATCGAGAAGCTCACGAAGCAAGATGTCTTGAGAGTCGCCAAGGCGCGCCTCTATCCGGACAAGCTGACCATCCTGGCCGTGGGCGACGCCTCGAGGTTCGACAAACCTCTTTCTTCGTTCGGCGCGGTCAGCACAATTGACATAACGATCCCACAGCTGAAGGAAGAGCTTCCGAAGCCCACCGAAGCCTCCGCCAACAGGGCTCAGGAGATAATGACAAAGGCACTGGCCGCGACCGGAGGGGCCGAGAGAGTTCTCTCAGTAGAGTCCATTCGTACCGTCTTCAAGGCCACGATGTCCACCCCCGGCGGTGACATCGGCATGGACATGGATCTCACAATGGTCTATCCGGACAGGTTGCGCCTGGACATGCAAACCCCGATGGGAGCCATCGTTCAGGTCCTCGACAAGGACAAGGGATGGATGAGGACGCCTCAAGGCATGGTAGAGCTTCAGGGCAGCCAAGTCGCCGAGCTCAAGAAGCAGATTCAGTTTGAGACCATCACTTTGTTCAAGGCCTTCGTGGGCGGGCACCTCGACGTTCAGTACGTTGGAGAGAGCGATCTCGACGGCCGCAAGGTCCTCGATATCCTCATCACTCTTGGAGAGGGAGCGACGCAGCACCTCTACGTGGATGCCAATGACTACACCATTGTCGGCAGCATGAAGAGAGGAAACACGATGGAAGGACCCGCGGAATTGACCGAGACCTACTCCGATTTCAGGGACGTCGATGGGTTGAAGGTGAACTTCGCCTCCGTCCAAAAGGCTGGAACAAAACCGGTGTCCTCCACCGTCGTGTCGGAAGTGAAAGTGAACCCGAAAGTGGACTTCGCAATCTTTGCCAAGCCGCAGAAATAGGCTTGTGAGGTCTGCCACCTGAAGAGAAGTGTCCGGTGAGGCGCCGGCGAGTGGTCCGGCGCCTCTCTTCTTGGCTGGAACAGCGAGCCCACTCCCCTCCTGTCAGTTCTTAGAGAGGCTCACGATGACCAAGACGAAGAGCCATTCCGCAAAGAGACGCGATCAGGAGAGAGGACGTCGTTTCTCCAAGAGACATCCCAGGACGGCGGAGCTCTTGAGGGACGCGCTCTGCTTCGGCACGATTGCCGCGGCGACGCTACTCGTCTACCACAGGGCGACGCACTATTTCTTCGCACAGGATGACTTCACGAGCCTCTGGATTGCCGGAGAGGCGCCGAAGACCTTCTGGAGAATTCTCTCAAGCTTCGTCTACTTCCGCGCCGCAGGCTCGCTATTCGGCCTCAATCCAGTCGCCTTTCACGTGGCCTCTCTCTTGCTGCACATGGCAAACGGTGCTCTCGTCTTTCTTCTCGCCAGAGCGTTCTCCGCCGGCAGAATGGCCTCGCTGGTGGCGGCAATACTGTTCGTCGTGCACCCGGCGCTCTATTTTCCGATCTATGCAATCTCGTCGATAGGAGAGATTCTCAGTTGCCTCTTTGTCTTGTCGGCATCGCTCTACCTGCTGAGGGCCAGGAAACCCGAGGCCCCGGCCGCGATTCCCATTGTTTGCATTCTTTTTGCCGCCTCGCTACTTTCAAAGGAAACGACCATCGCCTTTCCTGTGCTTGCCATCTTCATTTTTGCCGCGAGGGGGGTAAGAATCAGGAGGGCGCTCCCTGTTCTCCTGGCCCTGGCACTGGTGGCCGTGGTCTACGGAGCCCTATTCTACTTCGCCGACGTCTTCGGGATAAAGCAAGTCGTCTCCAACGCCTTCGGGACGAAGGAAGCCCCTTCGCCGGGAGGGGCAGCGTATGCAACATCCCTGGGACCTGAGTTGCTCACCTGCCTTCAGACGTACTTCAAGTGGACCTTCAACGTTTTTGAGGGGTGGCGCCACTTTCAATTCAACGTTCTCGACAAACGCGCGCTTGTTTGGCTACTTCTCGGCGTCGTCTTGTTCCTGCTCCTGCTTGGTCGGCGCGGCGCACACAGAGTGAAAAGTGCGTACGGCGTATCCTGGTTCCTTCTCATGCTGCTTCCCGTGATCCCCCTCACGAACCACCCCTATCACTACTACCTTTACGTCCCTCTCGCCGGTCTGTGTCCGGCAGTCGGGGTAGTGCTTGCCCGGTGGCTCAGGAAGAGTTCAGGCGAGACTCTTGCCTCGGTGTGCATAATTGTGTTTTTCGTCGTGAATTCCGCGCTCTTGATGTCAAAGACCGAAAGCGCCACCGTCTCGAACAGCGACAGGAGAAAGGATTCCGTCTTCGACCGGGCAATTGTGGCAGGGAATCTCATCGGCGACCTGCGAGACGTCGAACTCTCCCGGGGAACGAAGCTCGTTCTGATAAGTCCCCTCAGGGAGATAACGAAGGGAAGAATGGCGGAGAATCGCTGGCTTGTCATGGGAGGTTCCTACTGGGACACGAACTTGCGTTCTGCCGTGGCCGAGGGACTTGGTGTGAGGCTATTCTTTCCCCAGGTGGACACCGTGGCCTTCGCAGAGGAGCTGACCCCCGAGTACAACGGGTTTCTCGCCTTTGGCTACTTGTGGAACGGTCACTTGAGGCCTCTCTCGCCCCAAGAGACATCCCCTCGGCCAGGCCCTTAGAGAGAGGACACCCGGTCGAGAGCTATCCTCTCTTGTCTTGACGGAAGCCTCTAGGCCGTCTTGCCGCGCTCCCTCATCGCTATCCAAAAAAGAGCAGCCATCGAGCCCGCGAACAGAATCAGTGAGAGCAGATTACTATCGATGAGCGTCCTCGGGAGCTTCAATTTGAGGAATATCAGGAGAGCCACAATCACGCCCGTTATGGACTCGCCCGCGATCAACCCGGAGCTGAAGAGAACGCCGTTGTGAAGTGCCCGCTTCTGCTCGCCCTCTCCCCTCTTTCTCAGCAGCCTAAACACAACGAGATTCAGAAGGCCGCCGAAGAGGATCGGTACGGAAAGGCTGAAGGGAAGGTAGATGCCCACCGCCACCGGCATCACGTATGTTCTGAAGGGCGAGTTCGCCTTCTTGAGGAAGGCGTCAACGATCACCAGGAGGAGGCCGATGCCCGCGCCTATCGAGACCATCGTCCACGGGAGTGATTGGCCGCTGAACATGGTCTTCGTGATGCTGGCGAAGAGAGTCGCCTGAGGCGCGCGCAACGCAGGCACACCCTCTCTCACGGCGACGCCGATTCCGTGAGCCGAGTGAAGGACCGTCAGAATCGGAGCGATTATGAACGCGGGCAAGATGACACCTATGATTTCACCCACCTGCTGCTTCCACGGCGTGGCGCCCACCAAGTAGCCTGTCTTCAGATCCTGGGAGATGTCGCCGGCAGTGCACGTAGCGCAGCACACGACTCCGGCCACGCCCAACGCCCCCACAATACCGCCCGCCCCACGCATTCCCAAAAGGAGAAGCATTCCGGTTGCAAAGAGAACCGTGCATATCGCCATTCCGGAAACAGGATTGTTCGAGCTTCCGACCAGACCGACGATGTAGCTCGAAACGGCCACGAAGAAGAAGCCTGCAACAACCATGGCTATGCCCGCTACAACGGCGATACTCCCGCTGCCGGTCAACTGACCGTACAGAAAGAAGGTGGGGACAATGGCAGCGAGAGCTATGCTGACAAGTAGTTTGCTCTTCATGTCCTGTTCCGTGCGGAGGAGGAGCTCAGATGAACCCGAACCCGAGTAGCCCAGGACGGTGTGTCGGAGTCCGCTCATTATCCCATGCCTTACTTCGATGATCGATGTGATTCCACCCACAACCATGGCGCCAACGCCCATGTATCTTATCTGGCTCTCCCACAGACTATTCAGACCCTCGAGGAGATCTCCACCGCCTGTGCCTTGGTGAGCCACGAGAATTGGAATGCCTGCTACCCACGCAATGGCGCCGCCCAAGAAAACCAGCGCAGAGACATTCGGCCCGATTATGAAACCCACGCCTAGAAGGGCGACCGACATGTCGCAACCGGCGTAGAACGCTGTCTGACCCACACTCCAGGCGGCCTGCACGGTTCCCTTTATGACGGAATACGCCGAGACCAGGAACTTGAAGACGACGCTCAGACCTATCGCAGAGAAAACGTACAAGACCCCTGAGCCCTTCGTCTCTCCCACTTCCAGCACCTCGGCGCAGGCGACACCCTCGGGATAAGGAAGCCCGCTCCGCTCGACTATGAGAGGCCTTCGTAGCGGTATCATGAAGACCACGCCGAGAACGCCTCCGAACATCGCAATCAGCGTCACCGGCCAGAACTTGAAATTCGTCCACACACCCGCTATCACGAGGGCCGGAATGGTGAAGATCGCCCCCGCAGCCAGCGACTCCCCTGCCGAAGCGATGGTCTGCACCATGTTGTTTTCGAGAATCGTTCCCCTCTTCATTATTCCCTTGAGTATTCCCATGGAGATCACCGCAGCCGGGATACTCGCAGAAACAGTCATTCCAGCGTAGAGACCCAGATACACGTTTGCCGCCGTCATGATGAGGCCCAGTGCCAGGCCCAGCACCACGGCCTGAACTGTGAACTCGGGGATTCTCCTCTCTGCCGAAACGAAGGGACGAAACTGCTCCGTACTCATTCGGTCTCCTTTTTAGTCGTGCGCGTCGTCCGCGGAAATTACCATCATGGACCCGTAGTGGTCAAGCAATAAACCGGGACACTACTTCACGACCAGTGCTACAATTTGGTTGAGAGGAAACACCACCATGGGAAGAAGTGACGGACCTGTTTTCCGCCGTCGAGGAGTCGCCGTTACGGAGCGTTAGAACGGTGCGCCTTCACCCCGGAAGGTCGCCGGTGCCCGGCGCATTCTCGTTTTGATAGCGGTCCAATTGCAACCTGCATCCCTGCGCGAAGTCCCTTTCCCCCATCCTGCTTCGTCCCCATCCCACAGTCTTCTCGCGCACACCGCCCCCAAAAAAAGGTTCCCCACCGTAATGCCGTGTGCCTGGTAAAGATAAACTGCATCTTCAGATTCTGGGGGATCAGCCCTCCACCGGGACAAGCACGGGCACAGCAGGGAACCCAATTGCTCTCGTTTTTCTATAGATAGTTAAGAGCAATTGGCATGCCACGACGCGGTGAAGCGTCGAGCGAAACTGGCCCTCCGGTGGCTTCTTGGCAACGATCCTAATCTCTTGACATTCAGTAGATTGCGGGAGGATCTTTGAGCGTTGCAGGAAAGTAGCCGAGACACAGGACAGGAAGACGGCGACCCCTCGTCACAAGGAGTCGGAGTGTTGCGAGTTATTCCCCACCCGTGTGGGAGATTCCCCCAAAACCGGCAGCGGCGCGCCGGCCGGTTCCTCTCTCTCGGTGGAGCGAACGAACCCCGCGATTGAGACCAGAAAAACGACCGCCATAAGAACAACGAAGCTGAGGGGCAGTGAAATCTCCTTTCCACCTTCGATGCCGAAGAGGTTACCCCCCGCGACGCTGGTCGCGTTCGTTATGGCGTGAGCGATCATTCCGTAGTAGATGCTGTGCCCCCTCGACACGAGAAATCCGAAGAGTCCCCCTAAGAACAGTATTGGAAAAAACCGCCACGGGTCGTGGAGGAAGGCAAAGAGCAAAGACGTGAGCAATATTCCTCGCCATCGACCGTATCGCTTTTCCAGCGAACCCTGAAGCAGGCCTCTAAAGAGAAGCTCCTCAGCCACGGCCGCGGCGATCACAACGCCACTTGCCACTATCACAAATTGTGAGAGACTTCGCACACGCGTTATCTCGATGAGAAAGTCCTGAATCCAAACGGGCATCGGAAAGAACTTCTCTATTAGACCCGCCACGTTGTACTGAAGAATGATAAAACTGAAAGAAGCCCCGACGGAGAAAACCAGAGGGAGCGGACGAACGGGCAAGAGTCTAAGAAAGGATCGTGCCGACCCCGTCATCCACCGTGTAAGGACCAGCACAGGAAGAATGCCTCCCACGACGAACGCCGGCACGAGGGCGTAGGAAACCCCGAGAAGGAAAGAGAAAAGCACCGCGAGAACCTGAAGCAGGACGAAACATTCAAGAACTATGGCCAGCGCAAAAAGCGGCCGCAGGAGAAGTTCGGTCGTCTCCTCGTCGGGGCGAACAGAGTCCGCCATCGATTCATGCTTCTCGCCGGATTCCATCTCTCAAAGTCCTCGTTTTCCCCCGGAGGATCGCTATTGCCGCAACGATCATCGCCCAGGAAATCACAACGGGTACGATGACGGGAGCCACCCACGGGACGGGGATGAGGAACAAAACGTCCGCGCTAAGGAGGGACGGCGGCCACGCAATGAGCGCGTACAGCCACACGTAGTAGAAGATGTCCCAGATTCCAAAGCACCAGAGGAAATAGGCGAGCCGATCCCACCAGCCCTTTCTTGCCGAAAGAAGCGCCACGGAACAGAGCATCACGATTGTCGCAGCTTCCCTCCAAATCTCAGTTGCATAGTAGAACCGCGGGAAGGACGTGAGAGAGACCGAGAATCCCTCGGGGTAGAAGAGCGCGCGCAAGTAGACCACCACGGCGGACTCCACGAACGCCATCCCCACGGAGAAGAGAGCCAAGAAAAAGAGCCTCATACTGAGAACCTCACCTGGCCAACAACACCCTTCGCACCCTCTCTGTCCTGTCTCTTTGCTAGAGAGAGCGCGCCGGCCGATTCCTCTTCGTGGCGTGAGAGTCGTCCCTCTACGAGTGAAAGCCCGAAGCTCGTCTCGACTCCCCTCTTGAGCTCACGCCCCACGATCTCAAGGCAGGGCACACTCGGGAGGAGGTCCGACAGACAGACGCTCCTCTCCCTCAACATGGACGCGCTCATACCTGACGCCCTCTCTCCCACGACCTCTACTATCCGAATGTGAGCGGCACCGGTCATCGTCGAGCCGTGGGAGAAAAAGGCCTCCCTCGTGAACTTGTGCGCACAACCCGCGAGCTTACGTCCTCCGACCGTCACCTCGTTTTCCGTTCCCGAACTGAAGCAAAGCGACGACCTGGCGACCCCGGAGGACCGGATGCCGTTCGGGGTGGCCCGACCCTCGACCGGCGAGCCCCGAGAAGATCGGACGCCGTTTGCGCCCCTCGGCTCCGCGGCCGGTGAAAGCGAGGCCTCCACACCGAGCGACCTCAGAGCCTCGCACAGAGCCGTACCCGTGAGCCTCGCAAACTGCCTGGGCCATTTTAGCGCCGGCAACGCCTCCTTCCTGAGGACAAGACAGTAGGTGACCTCTTCCCAATGCAGGACCGCGCCACCGCCCGTAATCCTTTTCACCAAGTCTATGCCGAGCTCTCTGCACCTTACCGGGTCAACGAGATCAATCGACTGAGCGTAGCCCAGTGAAACGGCAGGAGGCGCCCACCCATACACTCGCAACGCTCCGTCAATCACTCCCCTCTCACATTCCCCCAGCAACACTTCGTCCACGGCCATGTTCGTGAACCCGTCAATAGCGCCCGACAGTATGTATCTAAGCCGCGGCGTCATCACGGAACCTCACCTCTCGGGTGTGACCGTTACGCGGCGCGACCGGTCCCACACCGGCAGGAACCACGAACGAACACTGACACCGAGTGTTTTGAAGCGGAGTCTTGAACGGTGAGCAGAAAGCGATCAGTGCACAAACTGGATGCCGAACGAGGCCGGCCAGTCCATCAGCAAGAAAAGCAGTCTTCCCACGAGAAGAGAGATTCTGGCCATGACCGTGAAGCCGTAGGAAGCTCCAAACGATACCATGAGAAACCATATTCCTAATCTGGCAGAGGCACCCAGAACTCCTTTGTGTTCCTTCGAGAAAAAGAAATAGACGAGACTCACCAGCAGCCCCAAAACGATTATGCAATTACTGAACGTGTCGATCAGTGAGTGCGCGTGCAACGGAAGCATGTTTGCTTGAATCTGCGCCACGAGGTCCCCCTGGGCAAAGCCAATGATCGCGAGCCCGGAGAACGTGCCCACCATGAGCCCGATGGCCCACCTGCTCAGCCAATTGAAGCGATTCGTAAACCTGGAGAACATCAGCACGCCGAGAATGAAGGGAATTATGAGCACGTACTGGCCGGCCGTGAGAGGTCTCCAGAGGTTGGGAAGAAAAACATTTTGATACTCTATGGCAACCACGTATCCGGCCGCTATGCCGACGAAAACGTGCTCGGCGAACTTGTAAAAAGGATTGTCCTTGTACAGAAAGGTGAAGACCGCGATAGTGAGCACAGCCGCCATCGTAGTTAGAACAGGGAGTGGAAGCAAACCGCTACCTCCTCGTTAGTCTTCCCGTCTTCTTGAGGTAAAGATACATGACGTTGCCGAGCACAATGAATACGATGATGGCAAGGTGCCCCAGTGATTGAGCATCCATTCCCCTGGTGGCAGTGCCGGGGACACCCACAAGCTTCTCATATTCGGCGGCTCCAGCAAGCCCGCCCAACAGACCCACCAGCTGACCCGACTGATAGTACGGGTAGTACTCGGGCGCACTCACGGCCGTGCAACCGGCAGCGAGCGTTATATGATATCTCGACTGGACCTGCTGCACCCACTCTTTCGTGCCCGGATAACCGGCAGAAATGTTCACTATCATGTCGAGGTCGTTCAGGCTGCGCACACCCCTCATCACGGGTAACTGACCCACCGGGGTTCCGTAGAAATCCGCCGGGAAGGTCGCGGGAATGTCCCTTCCGAGGCTCACCATCACCACTTCGCGACCCTCTTTGTAGCCGAGGTTCACAAAATCAACGCCGTACTTCTTCCCGAATTTCTGCACGGCCACCTTGTTGAAAGCGTCCTCGAGCAGCGGCGGCCCGCCGGGCCAGAGACACGCACCGACCACCTTGACGTCGTGGGAAAAGAGGTGATAGAGAATGGCCATTGTCATTGGATGTAGCTCGGGCATCGAGCCGGGGTCGTAGTCGCAGGCAAAATATATCTTGGAGCCCGGAGGAATCTTATCAATCGCCTCGTAGGCGCCACTCACTTCTTTGCTCACCCTAATAGGCAGCCCCAGCGGCATAAGCAGAGGAAACAAGACTATTAGGAAAATGACCAAGAATATGTATCTTCTGTCAAATCTTTCCATCTATCGCCGCGATCCTCCGGTTCTACGACTCCTCACAGCAATGCACTCCCGCTACTCGCCGCCGAGATAGTTTCGTTCAATGCCCAGAATTATCTTTAGACCAGTCGATATTGCACCAAGCGCAGCCCCTATCATGATCGCCCGCTTGGCGGCCATTTGCGGCACGTTCATGATCCAGTCGGAAACGACCGGGAGCTTGTCCCACATGAGCGTTCCCACGGGTACCCTTCCCAGCATGACGATTATTGCGGCTATCGCGAGCAGTGCC
Source organism: Candidatus Eisenbacteria bacterium (assembly GCA_026388185.1). Lineage (NCBI taxonomy): Bacteria > Candidatus Eiseniibacteriota > Candidatus Eiseniibacteriota bacterium. The sequence goes on from JAPLKG010000002.1 coordinate 163,733, forward strand.
GCCTCGAAACTCCTCAGGCGGAATGCCCTGAACGCGGCAGACGCTATGAAAAACGCGAGCAACGAGAACATCGTCCCCTGCATGGGGGAATATGCGTAGAGGTAGAAATCGTTGAACAAGGTCCGTTCGCCCACGCCCCACACCACGCCGACGGTCAGCATGAAGACCAGACCCGCGAGCAAAGGAAACTGATAGAACCAATCTCTCGAGCGTCTCGATATCTTCTGCCCGCTGATGCGAGCGATGTTCGCGACTCCGAGCACGTACGCGAACGCGACCACTATGATCGCCCACTGCTGGAGCGTTTCCCCAATGCTCGACACCAGGGGATGGGGGACGAAAAAGTCTATGACCATGAAGCATCCGAAAATGGCGGTGATTATCAACGGAACTTCGCGTTTCAACTTTCTACCTCTTCCATCACTCTTTCCGGCGACTGAGTCTCATCGCGCGGTCACAACCCACACGGTCCGGAGACTCGATTCGATCTGTGTGCCTATAACGTTCCCGATTTCGCGGTCCCCTCTCACTGAGCCGTAAACCACCGAGTGAAACTCGTCACGCCGAATGTCTCCAGGAGGGCTCCCGTGACCAACGCCAGCATGAGGAGAATTTTCATCCAATCCGAACCCTTGAGCGTTCCCACCAGCTTGGGATCTCCGGAAAGATAGGCAGTCGCGGCAAAGAACTCTTCGCCTATGAGCGTGTAGTCGCACGCGACCACGAAGAACGGAAGCTGATGTATGTTGGCCGTGCCGGCGATCTGGATGGCGCCCGTACTGAAGCCGGTCTCGGCCAGAATGAGCGATTCCGCAAAGAAAGAACCCAGGAACAGGTTGGCCGCCGGCTTCTCTCTCATCATTATGCCGTCCACGCCGGCCGTGAATGCGAATTGCTCGTCGGAAAGATAACGGATGTTGTTGGGATTGTAAGCCTCGGGATGTCCGGCGTCCAGATAGCCCTGCTTTACGGTCTCCTCGGCCAGGGGGACGACGAACGCTCTGCACACCGGCACGATGAGAGGAGTCCCGTACCTTGCCACGAGCTTTGCCACGTTGCCCAAAATCACCATGCTGTAAATCGTCTGGATGTTGTTGACGTCGTCGATTCCCGGCACGTAGAGAACGGGTTTACCCATCTCGGTGGCTCTTCCGACGGCCTCCTCAATTGCATCCAAACCGGCAATCTTTCTCACGAAAAGCGAGGCTCCCCTGCTTGCCCTTCTAATATAGATAAAGATCAAGATGAAAAACACGACAATCACGATGAGGATGTTGGCTCTGGCTGGATCAAACCAGTTGGATCTCGCGGACACGGGTCCCGTGAGGGCCGCGGCAGAATAGGCAAGGCCGTCGGTGAGTCTCACCCTGTAGAAATAGTTTCTGTTGTTTTCGACTCTATGATCCTGGCCCGAATCTGCGTCCACGTACGCCGTCGTTCCGGCGGGCACGCTGCCGACGAGCGAAAAGCCGGTGTCGCGACTTACCGAGCGAAAAATCTCGTACGTTATCTTGGTTCTTTGAGCTCCTTGTTGGACGTCGGAGGGCGAGCGCTCCCAGGTGAGCGTGATGCTTCCGCCTCCGTCTCCGCGCGTGTCGCGAGAGACCAACCCCGATGGAGGTTCGAACCCATCACCCAAAGCACCCGGCGCCAAGCCGAGGCTCGAGAAGAAAAACGTGGCAGTGATAATGAGAAGGTGTCTAGACTTGTTCACTATCCTTACCAGACTAACCCCTTAGACGCAACTTGAGCAACCGGAAGGATAGCAGACTCAGGAAGGACGTGTCAATACTCCGCTAATCCGTGTTTTCTCTCTTGGTCTTTCCCCAGTCTCTCTTACCGAGCAGGAAGTCAAACGTCGCCTTGACTCTGAAGAGGAGTGTAAGCTGGCGATAGCCGAAGTTCTCAAACATGGCAAGCGACATCAGGCGAGCAAAGTCGCCCCACTCCCTGTAGAGACCGAAGCTTGCCTCCTCCAGAAGCACGGCCAGCGTGGAAAGGAGCGTGCCTGCGGCCACTGCCAGAAGAAGAAACGTTATCAGGTAGGCAGTCGAGAGGATTCCAAGAAAATAAGCGAGAGGAATGAGGAAATATCCGATGAGCTCGACCAGAGGCCCGAGCATCTCGAAGAAGAAATAATACGGCATACCCACGACGCCGACGCTTCCGTACCTCGGATTGAAGAGCATCCCCATGTTGCGGGTGAGAGATTGAATGAGACCCCTGTGCCACCTGTTCCTCTGGCGGGAAAGATTGCCCACGGAAACAGGGACTTCCGTCCAGCATATCGGGTCGGG